>JBEKLI010000313.1:0-3288 GCA_050010275.1 Desulfomonilia bacterium
CTGGGTATCTTGCATGTCGGGTCTGTTGCAGCAAAGCAGCTGGCCTTGAACTTCGAGTCGCTGGATGCACTCATTACTGCCGGGAAAGATGATTTGCAGAATATCCGGGGCATTGGCCGTGAAATTGCGCAATCCATCCAAGACTTTTTTTCCAATGAGCAGAACAGGACAATTATTTCAAGGCTCCTTTCTTGCGGCATTTCAATATCTACACCCCCAAAAGAAAATCAAAAGGTAACCGTATTCACCGGTAAAAGTATATGTTTCACCGGTTCATTGTCTTTTATGACCAGATCCGAGGCCAAGGCACGTTCCGAGGCCATGGGTGCTCAGGTTGTAGATTCAGTGAGTAAAAAACTTGATTTCCTTGTTGTAGGTGCTGACCCGGGTTCCAAACTGGAAAAGGCACGCTCAATCGGGATTCGGATACTCGCGGAAGATGAATTTCTGAGGCTTTGTAAGGAGGGTTGATGTTATGAATGCCCTTCATTTGATAATCCGTGGGAGGGTACAAGGCGTATGGTTCAGGGCATCAACCCAGGAGGTTGCGAATCAGCTCGGAATTAAAGGATGGGTGCGTAATACACCTGACGGAGCTGTTGAAGCCCATATACAAGGGGAAGATTCGTCCGTTGAGAAGATGATCTCCTGGTGCTATCAGGGTCCTCAGGGCGCCAGGGTAGATCATATTGATATCAGCAGAGTGAACCCGGATGAGGAATACACAGCCTTTAACATACGTTATTACTGATCTTATTTCATGCTTGCATAAGATAAACCTTTAGTATAATGAAAATGCGCTCCTTGCTCCTAGATGGGGCTACAAAACCACAAGGAGGAATCCATGAATCTCTATGAGATTATGTTCATCCTGAACCCCGATATCGGGGAAGATGAACGGGAAAAGCTGACCACCCGCCTGAAGACAATCATCAGCAAAAACAAGGGTGACATCATCCGCTTTGACGACTTAGGCTTCAAGAGTCTTACTTACAAGATCAAAAAGAAATCGCGCGGGCAGTATTTCCTTATCAACCTGGAAGGCCCCGGATCCATGATCGCCGAGATCGAGAGATTCCTGCGGATCGATGAAAATGTAATTCGATTCGTAGTCGTGAAACTCGACAAGCACATTTCAAGACAGGACCTTGAGCCGAAGGTTGAACCGCAGCCAGAGGCAGCACAGGCACCAGCACCAGAACAGGGGGAGGTAGGAGCCTAACATGCAGGACAGACCGCCAAGAACTCAAACAGGGAGCAAACAGAAGCCGTACTATAAGAGGAAGACGTGCAGGTTCTGCGAAGAGAAGACGTTGCCCATCGATTACAAGGCACCTCATATACTTAAAGACTTCATCACTGAACGGGGAAAGATCTTGCCGAGACGTATAACAGGCACCTGTGCGCATCACCAAAAGAAATTGGCTACGGAGATCAAAAGGGCCAGGATAATGGCCCTTATCCCCTTCACCGTACACGATTAGAGACATGCCCTTCTTGGGTGGAGACAGGAGGATCCCGTGGATCATCACGGGGATCTTTCTGCTCTTCTCTTTTTTGATTGTCACCGCAACCGAGGTGGCCTTGCCTGCCGCAGTTATTTATCCTGCCATGTACTGTTTTTTTTCAGAACGGGTATCGCTGCGATGGCCCGTACTCATCGCGTGTGTCCCTTTAGTGCTGTCAATAATTCCAGCCTACTCATTTGGTGCTGCGCTCTATGCTGTCATCCTCGTTTCTGCACTCATAATGTATCTCTCTCTCAAGAGAGGAAGCATAGGCCTTGCCGTAGCAGCACCATCCTTACTGATTTTTATAATGGTTACTGCAAGCTTTGTCGTGATGTCTTATACGAGCGGACTGGATGTGGAAGAAGTTCTGACCAGATGGGCTGCAGAAGTGATAAGCCAGATGAAGAAAATCTCTGAAGGGGCACTTTCTTCTTCCGAACTATTCGAATTTAGAGAAAAACTGCCTATCTTCCAAGAAAGGCTTGTAACCCTTTTCCCCTCCATTGTAGTAACGAGCGCTGCAATAATCATGTGGATAAATCTGCTTATTATAAAATGGAGATACAAGGCGATATCAATTCGAGAATGGAAAAGCCCTGACTGGGTTGTTGCCTTTTTCATTCTTGCCGGATTGCTGACTCTCGTTCAGGAAAAATATGTTCAGGCAATAGGGCTTAATCTTTTAGTAATTGTGGGGCAGGTATACTTCTTTCAGGGCCTTGCTATTATCTCTGTTTTCATGGATGCACGCAAATGGCCTGGAATAATTCGATGGCCTATTTACATTTTAATCTTGATCCAAATATATATGATGGTTATTGTAGCCGGATTCGGTCTGTTTGATACCTGGTTTGACTTCAGGAAAAGGATACGAACACCAAAAGGAGATATGCAATGAAGGTAGTACTCTTAGAGACGATCGATGGCATGGGAAGCGTTGGCCAAGAGGTGAAGGTAAAAGACGGCTATGCAAGGAATTTTCTTATTCCAAGAGGTATGGCATTGCTGGCAACCGATACCAACCTTAAGGCCTTTAAGGACAAGATCCAGGCGCGCATCCGGGCAGAGGCAAAGACTAAGGACCATGCAGCGAAGCTCGCCGAAGAGCTTTCATCAGTTGCGCTAAAATTCACGGTTAAGGTAGGTCAGGAAGGCAAATTATTCGGCTCAGTCACGAATGCAGATATCTTTGATGCCCTCAACCATAAGGGGTTCGAAGTGGACAAGAAGAAGATCGTCCTGGCCGAGCCGATAAGGCACGTGGGCACACACGAAGTGGCTGTCAGGCTTTATCAGGAAGTGACTGCACATATAAAGGTGGAGGTGGTCCCAGAGCCACAAGGCGAGTAAGATGGATTCTTCGCCGGTTTCTCCTCCCCACAGCAGGGAGGCAGAAGAATATATACTCGGCGGGGTTCTCCTGGAGAACTCATCGCTTGACACAATTGCGGAGATCATCTCTCCGGAAGACTTCTATGCAGAGCGAAACCGGATCATCTTCGAGGAGATGATCCACCTCATGGACAAGGGTCTCCCCATAGACCTCGTTTCGCTCACCGAGTCCATCGAGCAAAAAGGAAGGCTGGATAAGGTTGGTGGTGCGTCCTATATATCTCAACTTGCCGATAATATCCCAACTACCGCAAACATTGAATATTATGCCCAGCTCGTAAGAGACAAATCCATCCTCAGGTCATTGATTACGGGTGCCGGAGAGATCATTAAGTCCGTCAGGACACACGCCGGAGAGGTCTCTGATGTTCTGGACATTGCCGAG
>JBEKLI010000314.1:0-3236 GCA_050010275.1 Desulfomonilia bacterium
TCAGCTGTTCGAGAACGGTGCTGAAATCGGGCATGGTCTGTTCGGATACATACTTGAGACTGAGAGCCAGCTCGGTCCAGGCATTGCCTATCTCACGCATGTTCATGGACAGGCCCCGGGATGAGATTTCAGGAACATAGGCGTGGGCTTCCTGGAGAAAGTCCGCATACATGAGGCGAAAGCCCCCACCGCCGGTTCCGCGCCGCTCAATGACCTGGTAGGCAAAGCGGGCCGTCCACTGCCAGTCGGGATACTGCGGCCAGTCAACAAGCTCCCTCATCCATTTTCCAAGGCCTATGATGCCTTGAAAGTCATAGCCTTCCGAGAGGATCACGCGGCTGTTATGGGTAACGGCCCTGCGGATCACATCCGGCAAGTCTGAAGGCAAGGTCATCCTTTCCGGAGCGAACTGATTACCCTCCATGGTGAAAAATCCACCCTTTGCATAAAGCGCCTTGCGCATGTTTTCAAATGGGACTGACAGGAGCACCTCACGTTCAGTGTCCGTGATGAGGAATTCACCTCCGGATGAGTCATATCCCCATATTGTGATGTCATGGCCTGGAAAGTGTGTGCTGGAGTTATAGTAGGGGAGATGGTAGATGTCGGTCTGAACGATTGATGGCAGGCCGTTATCCAGGCTCCTGCACAAGGCCTTTTCAGCCTGAAGGGGGTCTTTGTATTGCTGCCAGGAAAAGGGAAGGCCCATCCGGTTGAAGAACTGGGCCTCGATGTCTGCCGAGCGTACGTGGATCATCCTGCTGGGCTGTATACCCGGGTAGCTCAGGTACCAGATCCCAAGACCCGCGCCTATTCCGAAGCACATGGCCTCGCTGAAGCCGATGCCGTGAAAATTGACCATGTTGCAGATCGCAGTGCTGGCGCAATGTCTACCCGGATGATGCCCGACAGGGATGAGGATATGATTCATGACCTCATGATTGTACACGTGCAATCAATCGGGTTCAACTGTTGCTGTCTTGTGAAAAACCGAGCTTCTCAATGGTCTCGACAAGAGAGTACTTTCGGATCGGTTTATGGAGGATAGCGTCACACATTGCCGTAATGTCGGCATACTCTGTTTCAATATTGCTTAACCCCGTGGTCATGATGACCTTCACCCTTTCTCCAAGATACCCGCATTTTTCTTTCTCGATTTCCCTTATACGGGTTAATGCGGTGTGTCCATCTAATTTAGGCATTAAGAAGTCCATGCAGATCAGGTCGAATGGTGCGCCCTGATCGATGGCGGAGCTGAAGGCATCGATCGCTTCGTTACCATCCAGGCACAGGTGCACTTCTCCATAGGGCGACAAGATCTTTTGCAGGATGATCCTGCTCGTCAATTCATCTTCAACAATGAGTGCTTTCATTCTGTAGTTCTTCCTTCTCAATCCATCCGCTCTTTTCGGCAGCGGTCTTGAAAAGATCAAATTGACGAAGAAGCTCTGGCATCAAAATGGCAGCAGCCCCCATGTCACCAGCCTTGCCTGCCGTCTCCATCTTGAATGCAATTTCTTGCATTGCCACCCCTCCTGCATTACCCGATGCGCCCTTGATGGTATGCGCATGCAGCCCTATTCCAGGAGCATCCGCCTTCTCGATTGCAACTCTTAATCGGGAGACAGTGTTCGGAATGTCTTGGAAGAAGGCGCTGAGTACCGTTCGCACCAGATCTTCATCACCATCAAACCTGTCTAGGAGATCTCCAGTATTAAAGACAGGCTCTGCATTGAGGGCGGACTCAAATTCTATCACGGGTGATGGGTGGCCTTGAACCGGAAGAACAAGATCTTCCTGCTCCCTGTCCGGTGATTTTGCGTCAAGACTGCCCAGCCATTTCTTGAGCATGTCGGCGATATCTGAGGTCCTGATGGGTTTTGAGAGATAATCATCCATACCGGTTGCCAGGCACTTTTCGCGATCGCCTTTCATGGCATGCGCAGTCATGGCAATAATGGGGACAGAGTGGTTCATAACACCTGAATGAGGATCGCGGATGATGGAGGTCGTCTCGAAGCCATCCATGCCGGGCATCTGGCAGTCCATGAAAACAAGGTCATAGTGTGAGGTTTCCAGGGCCTTTATGGCCTCAATCCCATTGCGAGCGACGGACGTTTGATACCCCAGGTTCTCCAGGATACCCATGGCCACCAGCTGGTTCGTATGGTTATCCTCCACCAGGAGTATGCGAACCCTCCGGCGTTTTTCCTCGCTCATACTATGGCGTGTTACGAGCGGCCGGTGGGTGCCTGGTTGCACGTTTTCATTCTGCATGCCCAGGACAGTTGTTAGGCATTCAAATAGTTGTGATTGTTTAACCGGCTTGGTGAGATATGCATTGAATCCGGCTTCTTTCAATCTGGACGCCTCACCTCTTTGGGCAAGAGAAGAGAGCATTACGAGAGAAGTGTCCTTGATGAGCGGGTCTTTCCTTATGTTGCGGCCGAGTTCTTCCCCGCTCATGCCTTTCAGGACGGCATCTAAGATAGCCACACGGAACGGATCGCCCTTTTGATGGGCCTGTTTGAGCCGTGCAAGGGCTTCCTCTCCACCTGATGCCTCTTCATAACGCACACCCCAGGTGTCGCAGAGGAGTGACAGAACAGCCCTGTTGGTGGCATTGTCGTCAACAATGAGTACATGCTGACCCGATATCCCCTCATGCATTTTCGGCCACGCCGGGGCTACCCAAGGCTGCTTCATGAACATTGCCGTGAAGGTGAAGGTGGAGCCCAGCCCCTCGGTGCTCTCAACTGAAATTGTGCCGCCTATCATCTCAACGAGCCGTTTCGAAATGGCAAGACCGAGACCTGTCCCGCCATACTTGCGCGTGGTCGACGTATCCACCTGGGTAAAGGCGCTGAATAGAGTGGGAATCTTGTCGGAAGGGATGCCGATACCGGTATCACAAATGGAAAATTTGAGGGATACGGATTCATCTTTTTCTTCGATCAGGCCAACCCTCATTGCCACTTCACCCTCGTCGGTAAACTTCAATGCATTTCCCGAGAGGTTCATGATGATCTGGCGAAGTCTGCCGGGGTCACCGCGGAGGCGGGTCGGCACTTTGGGCTCGATGAGACAGGAGAGCTCTATGTCTTTCTCAGCAGCGCGGACTGACAGCAAATCGGCCAGGTCCTCAATCGTCACACGCAGGTCAAAGTCAATGACTTCAAGGTCGAGTTTGTCAGCCTCAATCTTTGAAAAGTCCAGGATATCATTGATGAGGTTAA
>JBEKLI010000315.1:0-3231 GCA_050010275.1 Desulfomonilia bacterium
CGCTGCATATGAATATGTAAGTGAGCTCAAGGGTACTTCGTACACGGGGTTCAAGATCCCATGAATGGAAAAAAGGAGGAGATCATGCCGGAAGAAAATTTCGTAGACAATCCAGACAGTACCATCACCTTGACCGATCAGAACATGGCTGCTGCAGTGGCCAGGTATCCGTTCATCGTGGTGGACTGCTGGGCCGAGTGGTGCGGCCCGTGTAAGATGATCGGTCCCATCCTGGAGAACATGGCGAAAAAGCATAAAGGGGAGATTGTCTTCGGAAAGCTGGATGTGGATAAAAACCCTGATACCGCCAAGAATTACAGCATTAGGTCCATCCCGAACCTCCTGGTCTTCAAGAACGGCCAGAAGGTTGGCGATATCGTGGGCGCTCTGCCCGAGGCCAAGCTCCTTGAACGCATCAATGCCCTTAAAGGCTAAAACGGCATCTTCTAAAAGAGCTTCTTGCTGTCAAGCAGGATGGTGACCGGGCCATGATTGATGATCGACACATCCATCATGGCCCGGAACTTACCGGTCTCAATGTTGCCGGCATAGAGTTCTCTTACCTTGGCAACAAGCGCTTCGAACTTCTTCTCTGCGATCTGTGGTGTTTCGGCGTGTGAATAGGACGGCCTCCTGCCTTTCCTGGCATCACCCATCAGGGTGAATTGGGAAATGAGCAGGATCTCACCGCCCATTTCGGTTACATCGAGGTTCATCACAGCGTTATCATCATCGAATACCCTTAAACTGCATATCTTCCGGGCCAGGTAATCGATGTCATCGGGTCCGTCATCCGCCTCGATACCAATGAGGCAGCACAGGCCTGTTCCTATCCGGGACAACGCTTGTCCATCCACCATGACGGATGCGCTCTTTACCCTCTGTACCACTGCACGCATCAAGCGTTTCTCCCGAGTAGATGGTTAGGCCCCCTTTGGGGGGGCCATACATGACCTATTTGATAATGGTCATAGTCATGATCATGCCCTGACGGTAGATGCTGATGCTCATCTTCATGCCCTTGAAATCCATGGCTACCTTCTTGAGCTCTTCAAGGTTCCTGGTGGTCTTGTTGTTGATGCTCAGGATTATATCACCCGGCCTTAAGCCTGTCTTTGCTGCTGCGGAATTATCGGCCACATTGATAACAGCCACACCCTGGATTTCCGGTTTGAGATTCAGTGTCTCCCTGCCGGCAGGGGTGAGGTCTGCGACTGTGGCACCCTCAAGGAATTTATTATCCTTGATGAGTACCTGATGCTCGGGTACCTGTGCCTTGGCCAGGTCCCCGGCGACAACCGTATAGACCTTTTCCTTCCCATCGCGCAGAACTTTAACCTTCACTGCAGTACCAGGCATGATCTCGGAGATCAGGAATCGCATAGAGGCCGTGGTCGGAACCGGATTCCCGTCGATGGCTACGATAACATCACCGTGCTTTATCCCTGACTTTTCGGAAGGACCACCCTTCATAACCTCTGTGATAAGGGCTCCCCTGGCCGATGAGAGTCCAAGCCCCTTGGCGATCTCCGGAGTGACCTCCTGTACGCTGACGCCGAGCCAACCCCGGACCACTTTGCCGTATTTATCAATGCTCTTCTTGATGCTCATAACAAGGTCTATGGGGATGGCGAATCCGATGCCCACGCTCCCGCCCGACTGGGAAAGGATTGCGGTATTGATGCCGATGAGCTCACCCTTCATGTTTACCAATGCACCACCTGAATTGCCCGGGTTGATAGCGGCATCCGTCTGGATAAAGTTCTCATAATCGGTAATGCCAAGGCCGGATCTGCCCAGGGCGCTGACAATTCCCAAGGTGACGGTCTGCTCGAGGCCGAAGGGGTTTCCTATGGCCAGGACGAAGCTCCCGATCCTAAGCCTGGAAGAGTCACCGATCTTCATGGCCGGCAGGCCGGTCTTATTGATCTTGATGATGGCTACGTCACTCTTGGGGTCCGTCCCTACAATGGTGGCCGGGAACACCCTGGCGTCCGACAGCCTGACCTCAACTTTGTCCGCCCCACCCACCACATGGTTGTTGGTCACGATATATCCGTCCGGGGAAATGATCACGCCGGAGCCCAGCGCCCTTTGGACCTGTTCATGGGGAACGTTGCCGAAGAATCCTCTGAAAAAAGGATCGTTGAACAAGGGTGACTGCATGGTAACCGTTTTCACAGATGCTATGTTCACCACCGAAGGAAGCACCTTGGCGGCGACATCGGCGACCCAGTCCCCCTCAAAGGGATTCGGCGCCTGGGCAAAGGAGATACCCGAGAAGCACACTACTAAGGCTATACATAAAAGACATGTCTTTATCCTCGCCATTGATGTTCCTCCTTTTCTTGGGGGGGACATAACACAGAAACTTGCGCTATTCAATGGATTAGCGATTGGACATTCTATCGAAAATCATGTATAGACCAAATGCCATGGGCATGAACAGTACCCGTGGCTTCCACAGAGAGACTCCTATTGATCTTATGAAGGAGCTCACCGTCTGCGAGTCCCTGGCGACGGATACAAGCCCCTACGTAAAGGCATTCAAGCTGGGCAAGGCCTATGGAGAACTTCTCGGCGACTTCCTTGTCGAAGAGGAGCTGCTCACCCCTTCTTCCGTCATCCTCGAGATGGGCGGGGGCTACGGCAGCCTCATGAACAGTCTGCTCACCTCCCATGGAGAGCTCATACAAAAGGCCTTTATGATGGATCTCTCGGCCATGCTGCTGAAAAAGCAACGCGAAAGACTCTGGCGATTTCAAGACAAGGTTTCCTTTATACAGGCGGATATCCACGAGCTCAAGGGGACCAAAGGCCGCCTTGACCTTATCATTGTTAATGAGGTCATCGGAGATCTCGATACAGCTACCGACCTCGATCCCCATGATCTCCCCGAAGATGTTTCAGGCCTCATTGCGGCTTATGGGCTCGAAACTCCCCTCGATGGGTCCTTTAACCTTAATATCGGCGCTATCTCCCTGATAGAGACCATCTGCAGACTCGGCGTGCCGGCATTCATCAGTGAACATTCGAGTGACCCCATCATACCCGGCTCAATGCCCTATCTTGCTGAAGGCCTGGCGCTCGATTCCTATCCCAGGGATATACGCCTCTACAGACACATCGAGTATACCATCCGGTTCTCACATCTCATCAAGGTGGCCCGTTCCTTCGGCAGGACCATTGCCACCGGATCACTTTTTGACCTCCTGGGGATAAAAGACGCAC
>JBEKLI010000316.1:0-3224 GCA_050010275.1 Desulfomonilia bacterium
GTGGTGGGGGAGGCGGTGGAGGAGGTGGTGGAGGCGGCTCGAATAATAACAATAACAACGGCAGCGGGTCAAGCGGGACCAAGCTCAGCCTTTTCACCGATAAGGTGAATGCATGCACCCCTAACATCAATGGAGGCAATTCAGCCGGGGCAACAACCAATTTGGATACCTGGACTGCGTGGAATCCTGACTTAAGCGGAACAGTCCTGGGCAAACTCTTTGATCCGGCAAACGGCACGGATGAGTGCATATACAGCCAGGTCCAGGTGCTCGATTCTCATATCCAGTTGGTAAACCAGTTTTCGGATCGTTGGCTAACTTCCGGAACATACACGCAAGGCACTACCACCGCGACTGTCGATACGACATTCACCACGGTCACCATCCCTTTTATTAAATCAGGAGTACCTAATGATCAAATGGACAGGCTTGTTACCTTGAACGTGCCGGATCAGAATCTCACTATTCACATGACCTTTTCGCAATCAAACGGCGACCAGACCATAGTGGAACAATACACCATCGGGAGTACCGAATCGGGTGCATATGTAGCAAGGATCCAGGGCAACGTGATACAGCTCTGGAACGCAAGCATCAGGGATAGTAAGGTCCAGATCATATGGTCGGGAGATATTGCTGGGAAGTCGTTCGAGATTGCAGAATGCACCAATGCTGCAGGAGGTAACTGGGAGGTCATGGGAGGAGGGAGCATTGCAAGCCCATCGAGCGAGATGGCCTTTATGGCGCGTAATGACCAGAACAGTAATTCATCAGATCCTGGTACATACTATATCACCACTACATTGA
Source organism: Desulfomonilia bacterium (assembly GCA_050010275.1). Classification (GTDB taxonomy): domain Bacteria; phylum Desulfobacterota; class Desulfomonilia; order UBA1062; family UBA1062; genus MWEI01. The sequence continues at coordinate 808 of JBEKLI010000316.1, forward strand.
ATGATCTTGAGAATGGCACCTTGCAGCAACCGATTAGTGCCCCTGCAACACCACCCAATCCGAATACAGACAGTGTACAAGCGTATATTACGGAAGGAAATCCTAACTGCATCGGGTTTCTGGGCCCTGATCAATATCCGAATACACTCGATGATCTTGCCTGGAGCCAATAATCGGATCTGTTGATAAAGGGGCCGCACTCCCTAGCCCGGCCCTTTACCTTGTTAGTTAAGTATATCTACCTGGCAAGGCCCGTTCTCGCCATGATTGCCTTTATGGTCCCATCTTTTTCCATGGACTCGTAGGCCTTGTTGAACTCCTTGGCCAGCTTTTCCGAGGCAGGCAGCTTTTTGGGAAAGATCACGAACAGCTCATGAATGGCGAGAGGCGGTTCAATAGCTTCAAGTTTGCCCGCAGCCTCGGGTACCTTTGTCTTGATAAGATACTGTGCCACGAGTTTGTCTACCACGATGAGGTCCAGTTCACCCTTGGCGAGTTTGTGCAGGTTCTCTTCGTCACTCTCGGCCTCGACCTTTTTCAGGTAGGCGGCATTGTCTAATTCATCGGTGTTGATAGAACCCTTTACCACCCCGATCTTATAGGAAGTGAGGTCTTTCAGGGTCTTATAGGTTATGTTGGATGATGTGCGTTTGTAAAAAACCAGCTGACTGCTGGAGAAGAAGTATGAATAGACAAAGTCCTGTGCCCGTTCTTTAGAATAATACTCTGGGAATACCGCATCATAGTCACCCTTGGCGGCATCCGCGATGGCCTTGTCCCATGGCATGAACTCGATCATCACCTGGTGCCCTGCACGTTTGAATGCCTCGGTAATGATCTCCGAATCGAAGCCGTAGTTCGTCAGTGTTTGACCCACATAGGGTTCCCGGTCGAGAGCAGCTATTTTCAGGTTCTCAGCCTGAGAGACACCCGCCATGAAGATGAATGCCAGCCCCACCAAGATAACGGACCTTTTCATACATTTCCCCTTTCCATGATGATATTTCCTTCTGACGGCACTTGGTGTATACAATAGTGTCTTGGAAGGAAGGATCAACCCCATGATGTTTAAAAGTGTTTCTGATGTTCAGGATAGATTGCAGGACGTCGGCTATATTACCTCAAGGGAGATTGCAACGGTAGTGTTCCTCGCCTCAGCCACTCAAAAGCCCATCCTCGTGGAAGGGCCTGCAGGCGTGGGAAAGACGGAGCTGGCAAAGGCCGTATCCCGGGCGTTTGACTGCGAGCTTATCCGGCTCCAATGTTATGAAGGCCTTGATGAGGCAAAGGCCCTCTATGAGTGGGAATATGCCAAGCAACTCCTGTACACCCAGATGGTGAAAGAAAAGATCAGCGATGTCATTGTAGGGGCAAAGACACTTTCCGATGCGGTTGACAGGATCGCCGATCAGGAGGACGCCTTTTTTTCCGAGCGGTTCATTCAGCCGAGGCCGCTTCTGAAGGCTATTACATCGGATCAACCGGTGGTCTTACTCATCGATGAGGTGGACAAATCCGATCCGGAGTTCGAGGCCTTTTTACTTGAGCTCTTAAGCGACTTCCAGGTCTCCATCCCTGAAATTGGGACACAGAAGGCCAAGAACATCCCCTTTGTGGTGCTCACCTCTAATAACTACCGCGACATGAGCGATGCCCTGAAGCGCCGCTGCATCCATATCTATATCGATTATCCGGATCGTGAGCTGGAGATGCGCGTTGTCACCATCAAGATCCCGGGGATCTCGGATAGGCTAGCCGGACAGGTGGTCGATGCCGTGCGCAACATCCGCAATGTCGATCTGAAGAAGAAGCCGTGCATATCTGAGACCATTGACTGGGCACGTTCGCTCATTGCCTTGAACGTGGAGGATCTCACACCCGATGTTCTCCTCGAGACGCTCAACATGCTGTGCAAGTACCGCTCCGATGCCCAGGCCGTGAGGTTGAAGGCACAGGAGATCGTAACAGGCCATTCTTAAATGATCAACCCCATCCTCAAGTTCGTGGAGTGCTGCAGGGCAGCCGGATACCGGATCTCCACCGCAGAGGTCATTGACTGCATCGAACAGCTTGAACTCGTCGATGTACTCGATGAGGTGGAATTCAGGGCGGCCCTTCGGGCGAACTTTGCCAAGAGCAGGCGTGACCAGGCACACTTCGACCGCCTTTATCACCTCTTTTTCCATGAGCTGCGGGGCGACCTTTCCGAAGAAGAGGGAATCGCACAAAAGGCCGGCCAAGTCATCGAAGCCTTAAGGGAGCAATTAAACGGCGACCGGTCACACAATGCAGTTATTGAGTTTCTCTCGGGCGACCCGCTCATGTTCCTGGAGATGATGCGACATATACAGACCGAGAACGATACATCAAGCTTCGGCATGAAATTCAATCTTGGTCCGTTGGCGAGCAGGCTCAAG
>JBEKLI010000317.1:0-3219 GCA_050010275.1 Desulfomonilia bacterium
CGCAAGGCTTGCTTCCAGCGTGCGATCGCTTCTTCAAGCCTGCCTTGTCCGCAGGTCCCCCCTTAACCACATCCACAACCAACGCACCTCTAGGCACCTCCATTTTGAGGGATTTCGCCTTTTCCGGCTCCAGCTCCTGGATGCTAACGCCGATCCAACCCCGCTTGACCTTGCCGTAGGCAATTAAAGTCTTGGAGATGGAGAGGGCGAAGTTGCTGGGGATGGCGAAGCCGATCCCTTCTGAGCCGCCGGACTCGGAGGCTATCACCGAGTTGATCCCGATGACTTCACCCTTGAGATTGATGAGCGGACCGCCGCTGTTGCCGGGGTTGATGGCGGCATCGGTCTGGAGAAAGTCCTGATATGAGCTCGGATCGGTGATACCCTGGCGGTGTTTGGCGCTGATAATGCCGGCGGTCACGGTCTGATCCAGCCCCCTGGGATGGCCTATGGCCACTACCCATTCTCCCACCTCCACCTTGTCGGAATCACCGAATGTAACAAAGGGGAGTTTTGAGTCGGAATTGATCTTGATCACGGCAAGATCCGACTTCGGGTCTTTCCCGACTATGCGGGCTGCATACTGTTTCCCGTCGGAGAGTATGACCTTTATATTCGTAGCCTCGTCCACGACATGATTGTTCGTGACGATGTCACCCGTCTCATCAATGAGAATGCCTGTTCCAAGCCCTCTGAGTTCACGTTTGAATTTTTTCGGTGCCTGGGGCGGATTGGAGAACGGGGATTGCGGGATTTCGAGAAACGGGGAGAAAGGGATGACCTGCTGCTGCGTCACCTCGATATGCACGACTGCCGGGATGGTGGCCTTGGCGATTTGTGTGATGATGAATCTGAGGTCAGTGCTGAATTGCGATTTTTGTGTTCCCTCCTGGTTCGGATCAGCTGCGTTCGCTGCTCCCGGCATCATGGTGAGGCAGGAGATGATGACAATCATTGTGGTGAAACGGATCATACGGTGTTCCCCCATGGATAAATCCTCCGATTCTTATGAGCGTACACTTTTCATGCACGTTACTGTCCGACTTTAAGGACTCATCATAGCATCGAGGCGTGCAAATGCAAGGGTGATTCTCCGAAATAAACCTTAGGTCCCATGCACCGGCAAAATGATGATAAATCAATCCTCTGGGCTCAACCTTTTGAACACTGCTCTAACGCGACCTCGATCTCTTCTTTGAGTTCACCTTTGCCCTGCAAAAGGAATGTTTCGAGGGCCTTGCAGGCATCCTTCCCGCCGATCCGGCCCAAGGCCCAGGCGATCATGGCGAGCACGTGTAAGTCTTCGTTCTCCCCATAGGCGCGCACGAGTTCGGTCACATATCCGGGGTCCAGGCTGTTGCCCATGGCGCGGGCGATATTCATCTTCCAGCGCCACAGGTCTTCCGGCCCTTGGTAGAACATGTGGGGCCAGATCTTTGAGGTGAAATAACCGCCATCCATGTGCAACAGCTTCCTCAATTCGAAATCATCGGCAATGGCCTCTACCTTCTTGTTCATGGGACGCTCAAGGCCGAGCCACGGGGCATTGCGGGGACAGACATTCTGGCACCGGTCGCACCCGTAGACCCACATGCCCATGGGCTCCCTGAGATCTCTTGGCGTGAGGCCTTCACCGAAGTAGCTCAGATAGGATATACACCTGCAAGGATCTATCTTGCGGGGGCCCTTCAGGGCGCCCGTGGGGCAGGCGGAAATACAGGCGTTCCTGCACCAGTCCGGGCAGGCCACCTCATAGCTGGGGGTATCAGGCGCGAAACCGCGGTCAACCACCAGGGCAACGGGCAGTACCCACGAGCCCATGAACGCCGCCTTCCTTGAATAGAACAGGGTGTTCTTGCCGAATGTCCCGAGGCCCGCCCTTGCTGCCGCCACGCGGTGGGGGAGGTGAAAGGGGACCTTGCTGTCGATCCCGTCCTGCGAAAGGAAAGACCTGAAGGCCTTGATTCTTACTGCAAGCCCATCCTTTGTGACCCGGTCGTCGTCTAAGTAGCAGCGTCCGAAATGGCGCTCCATCCGTGAAGGGAAGGCCTCCCTGAAATAGGATTCTATCAGGACGATGATGGATGCCGCATTCGCCAGGATATTTTTCGGGTCTGTGCCGGCTATGAGATCGAGCCCCATTCTTCCCACCCACCCGTACTCCTCCTGCCGCTCCAGAAGCAGTCCTTTCTGCGTGTCGAAGGGTTCTGAGGTGGTAAATCCGATATCCGCAAACCCCAGCTCAAGGGCCTTGTTTATCACGTCACTCCTGCTGAGCATGGCTTACCTCCCTCGTTCGATGGTGTGCCATTATTCTCTTGGCAACCTCTTGGGCAGCGCCTTCAATGCCTTGATGTACCTGGCCTCATTGAAGGGCCTGTTGGCCTTGAGCATATCATTCATCTCGTTGACCAATACAAAGGCTATCAATCGCATTGCCTCATGATGTGTATGACCTTCACCCACCAGCCTGTCATACGTCAACTTCGTCTCTTTGGGATTGTCATTGTCGATCTGGTTCTGAATGGCTTCAAACAGCGCCTCTTTCACATTCATCTTATTTTCATTATCCATGTTCTTCTCCAAAATCTATTTGCTTCACGCCGGCAACGAGCCGATGTGTCTTCTCCTGATTACAAATCCTGTGTATCCGACGAGGGCGAAACATGCACCGGCCCAGAAGGTGGCGCGAGGGCCGATTATATCCCAGAGCAAACCTGCCAGAATACTCGAAACCAGCATGGCGATGCCTGTTGCAAGGCTGAAGATGCCGAAGGCGCTGCCGCGTATATTCTCAGGTGAGGTGTCGGCCACGAGTGCCGAGAAGATCCCCTGGGTCAGGCCGTTGTGCAGTCCCCAGAGTGCTGCACCGAGTGCTACGAGGGCATAGCTTGAGGACAACGCGAATACCACATCAGAGGCAACGAGTACAAGGCAGCCGGCAGAGAGCATCCCCATACGGCCCAGTTTGTCGGAAAGTACGCCTACCGGGTATGCACAGAGCGTATAGACCACATTCATCAGGACCATGAAAAAGGGCACAAGCGATGCCTGAACGCCGATCCCCTGCGCGCGCAGGAGGATGAATGCCTCGCTGAAACGCGCCAGGGTGAAGATGCTGCCGAAGGCAACGATGAACCAGAACGCATGTCCGAGCATCTTCACGTCGGCAAACCGGATAGGCCGGCCCTTTTCTTCTCCCTGCTTGTGCACGGGCTC
>JBEKLI010000318.1:0-3208 GCA_050010275.1 Desulfomonilia bacterium
CCTTTGGATGTGTTTATACTCTCAACAAGAACCTCGACCTCCTGGCCTACGGAAGTGGTGATCTCCCCATCATCTCCGATGAACTCGTTTATAGGTGCCTGCCCGTCTATCTTTCTCCCGATATCGATCATGATATGGTCCGTGCCGATCTGAACTACCGTGCCCGTCACCACTGATCCGGGTGTTATACGCTTATCAAATGTCCCCTCATACAGGGCCTCAAAATTGGTGCTCTCAGCCTCATGGTTCTCCGGCTTGGTTTCGACGAGATCCTCCCTTGTTGAATCGGTGTTCTTGTGCTCATTTTTAGTTTCGTCTATACTATACATGGCTTCCTTCCCCCCATCCGTCGTTCCGTATTCCTGATTAAGTTGCGTTCCTATACAATAGAGGCCGGTAAAACACAAGATCATAATGGGTGCTCTGAAAACCTCTCATGACAAGGATTCCCGCGATATCTAATCCCTTGATTTCGTGTCTCGATACTCCACTCATGGGCATGTTGGATCTATGCTACAGATCAGGTAAGGCTCCTTACCCATTTTCCAAAGATCAATTACTCAGAAGGGTTTTGAAGGGCGGGCCTCTTTTTAGTCGAGAGGGTTCTTCTTTTTTAATAGGGATGGGTCTTTGAGGGCCTTTTCAAGCTCGGAAAAGATGCTGCTCTTGTCGCCTTTTTTCGCCAATGAATCCTCAATACCCTTAAGGCGGGACTCCTGTTTTGTCTTGAACTGTGAGATCTCTTCTTCCATTCTGGGAGCCTCTAAGGACCGCGGGAGCTCCTCGAGTTTGGTGTGATCCCGTACGGAGAACCTGACCTCACCTCCGCTGATGATGACATCGATAGCCCCTATGTCTTCGAGCTTCCTGGATATGCGTGAGAGTTCCTCTTCTGAAACTTCAAGGAATTCCTTTAAACCCTTCAGCGAGGGGGGCTGATGGTGGAGGTGCTCGAACACCCTGGTAGCTGCTATGAAGAGATGCGCCTGACTATAGATATCGCCCGGTAACATAATGGTTACTGTAGTCCAAAGGCTCGTCCCATGCAACTAAGATTCAAGAATATCCTTGACTTCTCCGATACAAGAAAACAAAGATACTATGCCTGAATTGAAGAAATCGAAGGAGGACCCGCTTTGAAAAAATATGCATTAATAGTGATGGGCCTTTTTTTGTTTCTTGGCTTGATCAGTCCATGCCCGGCAGAGGAGATAAAACATACCGTCATCAAGGGGGACACCCTGTGGGACATCTCCATGAAATATCTGAAGACGCCATGGAAGTGGCCCCTTGTATGGGCAAATAACCAGGACATTACCAATCCACATCTTATTTACCCCGGGGATATTGTGATCATCACAAAAGACGGCGACAAGACTATCATCAAGATCATCCCATCCCCTGATCGTGGCGGTAAGGAAACCAAAATGACGATCTATACCCCGGAAGAAGCTGCTGCGGTTAAAGAGAAATCTTTCTTGATCTCTCCGCAGTATGCAACCTACATCTACAGCCCCAACATCCTGACCGGTTCCGGGACGATACTAAAAAAGATCGAGGGGGGAGAGCTTATCTCTCAAAATGATCACATCGTCATCAAGACAACCTCGGGGCTGAAACCGGATCAAGCGATTACCATTGTCTCTAAGATACAGGATATTACAAAAGAAGGCGAACCGGCCGGGTATCTCTATAAGGCGGTAGCCACAGCTGTAGTGGAAGAGGTGCAGTCTGATATTGTAAAGTCCCGCGTCATATACTCCCTTCAAGAGGCCAAGGTAGGCGATGTGATCTTCGATGACCTCACCCCTGTCAGGCCATTGATGCTGACTATATCCCAGCCGACTTTAAATGCTCAGGCAAAGGTTATTGACTTCTATGGCGGCATATCAGGCAGCAGCACCAACAACCTGGTCTTCTTGGATGTCGGGAAAAACCAGGGGGTGGACAAGGGATCGATCTTGAATATAACAAAGCCGACAAGGTTCGATGAGGAAGGGAAAAGGGAACAAGTGGCGATATTCCATGAATATATCGGCATGGCACTCGTGCTTCAGACCCTTGAAAACAGCTCCATGGGCCTTCTGGTCGAATCCAGGGCCCAGATAGAAAAAGGGGACACGGTAACGGGCAAGAAATAACCGCCTCTGGGCTCTAAACAATACAGGAAATTTGATTAAACGCTCCGGTAGGATAAAATGTTGTTAAGTCCTTTTTCGTCAGAGTTGGTAAACATGACGGCCATACCCGATCGGGTCTTCCAGATGACATGCCCCTGCACCCAGATGACCTTGCCGAACTCTTCGGCATCAATACTGGCGATCACATATCCGTCCACTTTGGGGATGTCCCAGGTTTGGACATACATGCCGCTCTTGCTGATGTCGTAAACCTTGCCCATCTTATAAGCATGGGCATTGTCACGATAGACGACCTTCATATTCACTCTGATACGTTTATGTGTTCTTTGATCCTGCATAACTTTTAAAGACCCTCCACAGATAAATCATTAAATCAATTGCAGGGCTATCCTATGGAAAATGTCTCGCTTTTTAGCGTTAATTAAATATCATACACAAATCTCACGAAAAAGTCCATACCCTTTATAATCCTGGAGATGATGGCATTGAGCGGGCCAACACTACATTGACACCCCTGCCGCGATACGTTATAGATCAGGCCATGAAAGTGCTCTATACCGCGAGCGAGATTGCTGAAAAGGTCGCTGAGCTTGGGGATAAGATCTCGTTAGCGTATCAGGGCCATGAGTTGTTCATTGTAGGTATCTTAAAAGGCGGCTTCATGTTCATGTCCGACCTGGTCCGACGGATCAACCTCCCCATGAGAATTGAGTTTGCCAGACTATCCAGCTATGGAAAGTCCGACGTTCCCATGGGAGATGTCGCACTCATTGATGATATTCATGAACCAATTACTGGCAAGCATGTTTTAATTGTTGATGACATCATGGACACCGGACACAGCTTACTTGCATTTAAAAAGCACCTCTTGGAAAAAGGGCCGGTTTCTGTCAAGATCTGTACAATGATAGACAAGACTCAGAGGAGGGAAACCTCCATATCACCTGACTACTACGGTTTCCGTATAACCGAGGGTTTTGTAGTGGGATACGGCTTGGACTTCGCAGAGAACTACCGTACATTGCCGCAGCTGTGCGTACTCGATCCCGAAGACAGGAGGAACCTCT
>JBEKLI010000319.1:0-3208 GCA_050010275.1 Desulfomonilia bacterium
GGGAACAAAGGAACGCTATCCTTCATCGAGCAAAAGACCTGTCACTGTTTTATACGATGGGAATCCCTGTACGTCGTGCAATATGCTTTAGGTAAAAATGAGACAGTCTGGTTGCAGGCCTTTTCATCTCTCTCATGTGCTCCATTATAGCCCTTTCCATTCTATCCGACTGTATAAATGCCTTGTGGGAGGTCTCCCTAGATGAATCTTCACTGCTATCCCATATATGGGCCGGAAAGCGTTCGGACCATTGTGCCTCAAGATCCATGATACTTCCCTGAACCAGGGGTCTCACGGAATCATACCGAAGGACGGCATTGATATGATACGCCTCATGCCGCCACCAGAATGAATCTTCGGAATAAACACTGCCACCCCTGGACGTATCCGTGAAAGGTGCTGCAGGCATGAACGGTTTAAATGGTGTGAGGCAAGGGGCGGAACCCGCAGTAACAAATATCCTGACCTTATCGTCCGGGTGTAGTTCTACTACCATGGACCCTGTGGTCTGGGACCTCCTGATCAATGGATCTGATGCATGCATACAAACATCACGGTTGAAGCCTTCGGATGGTGCAGGTCCATAGTGGCTTCTCAGCATGCTAAAAACATCGGTTATTCCGATACTGCCTTTTCCCTTCAGTATGGCGGCATCATTTTGACCTTTCCTGAAAACACTGCCGGCAAAATAAGTTGTAATGGAGTCGGTTAAGCTACTCAAATCGGTACCCTTGGCAAATGAAGACCGGTCCCAATCTGCCGTGATGGTAATCCCATTTGAGATAACGGCAAAATCGTTATGGAGTTTGATGGCATAGTCCCTGCCGGCAGTCTCCAGAATCATGATGCGGTCCCGATCCATAATAATAAACGAGTTCATATAATTGAACTTCTTGTCGCGGTAACCGCATGGACCGGCCTGTCCATATTTACTTAAGAGATCGATAATGACACCTGCCGCCTCTTCGGCCGTGCCCGACCTTTCAAGCGCAAGCCGCAAGAGATCCATCCCGATGAGCCCCGGCTCCTTCTCGGGTTTGATCTTTGTGAATAGGGCCTCATTCCCAATGACTACGCCCTTCTCATTCACACCCATCTCCGCTCCCCAGATCCAGAAAGGCTTACTTATAACAATAGCGTGTGTATAACTTACCTGGGGAATCGCAATATGGGTGCATTTAAGGACTTCCCTTTCAGGATGGGTTCCCTTAGGAATCGAAAGGACAAGCTGCGCTTCGTCAGCCTCCCTGTCCGAGTTCTTTCCGAAAGTGCTTATACCGGAACTGGTAAATTTTGGTCCAATTCCAATAGTATCGCACATAGAATCTCCTTCTCCTGTAAAGATGAGTTTGTGAAAGAACAAATTTATACATTTCATAATATACGTATGTCTCCTTTGAGAAAACACTAAACTGTGCTTCTCGTAACAAGGTTCCTGTGAACTCCCATATAAGGAGGTGCACCGGTTGATTACCATTTTACCTGCTTAAGTGCCGGCTTTTGATATCCGGCTCCTCTCATCCTTGACCAACCCGAATCCCCACCCTATAACAGCCTCATGCATGTCCCCGAACATCTCGTCATTCGACCTCCCAGCGAGGCCAAGAGCCTTCTGATCAGGACCGTGAGGGGTTGCAACTGGAACCGGTGTCTGTTCTGCGGCATCTATGACTATTTCGACACAGCCTATTCTGAACGCGGCCTCGATGAGGTTATCAAGGACATCGACACGCTCTCAGACATGTACGGCGACATATTCAAGACCGCATTTTTGGGTGATGCGAACCCCCTTGCCCTGCCCACGGATTTCCTGGTTGCGGTGCTGACGCACCTCCGGAAAAAGTTCCCTTCCCTAACGCGGGTCACCTCATACGCAAGGGCATCGAGCCTGGCCAAGAAGTCAGCCGAAGAACTCAGGGCCATCCATGATGCCGGCCTCGACCGGGCACACGTGGGCATGGAGAGTGGGTCGGATGCGGTGCTCAAGCTCCAGAAAAAGGGTACGAGCCAGGTCCAGCTTATCGATGCCGGGAAAAAGACTGTCGAATCGGGCATGGAGCTGTCCTATTACTTCCTTTTGGGGCTGGGGGGACTTGCACTGTGGGAGGACCATGTGAAGGGTACCGCTTTTGTGATCAATGAGGTGAAGCCCCATTTCGTCCGCGTGCGTCGGCTGTGGATCCACCCCATGTCGCGGCTGATGGAGAAGATCAATGCCGAAGAGTTCATGGAGCAGACCCCGGAAGGCACGGTGATAGAGCTGAGGGATCTCGTTAAGGCCCTCGACTCTTCGCCTACCGTGCTCGCCTGCGATCATGCGAACAACTACATCCAGGTCTTCGGCAGGCTTGATGAGGACAAGCAAGAGATGCTGCGCCTCATCAACACCTTCCTCGCGCTACCTGAACAACAACGGCAGAAACATTATTGTTCGATACCGTCTGTTATTTAATACGAGCTGTTAAACCTGTACTCCACACGTCTCTTTCCAGTTTTTCCTTGACTTCTCGGAGAGTTTTCTTTAAAGCCCCTAGTCTATGGCATCTAGACTTCTGACAAATACTTCATTCGGGTTCTTCTTTTTTGATTAGGTCTGCCTGCGTTTAAGCTTTTTTAGATCTAGTCAAAAAAAGCCGTAGGTAGACCGGTTTTGTCTACCTGCGGCTTTTTTTATTTTAGGGAGGTGAAGATCCCATCACAGGTGTGGTGGACAGTAAAATAAAGATAAGGGAGGAATTGAAATGAAGAGGAGAATGAGAAATGCACTGATCATGGGAGGTATGCTGCTTGTTGCCTGCATGCTTGCAGCGCCGGCGGTCTATGCAAAGGACATCAAGGTGGGCGCTGCCATCAACCTCACCGGCCCGGCATCCACCTGGGGCCAATACCATGCCAAGGGCCAGCAGGACTACTTCAAGTATGTCAACGAGGTCAAGGGTGGGGTCAAGGGCAACAAGATCCAGATGATCACGGTTGATACCGCATATAAGGCGCCCGAGGCCGTAGCTGCGGTAAGAAAGTTCGCCATGCAGGACAAGGTTGACATGATCGCCACCTGGAGTGCAGGAGAAGGCATCCAGGCGAAGCCTCTGCTCCAGCAGTTCAAGATTCCGGCCTCCACCAACGTGTCGGCTGCTCCCTTCAAGCCCTCGGCGTATCCAGGGTTGCTGGTGACCAAGGTAACCGTGGGCGATGGCCCGCAACAGCA
>JBEKLI010000320.1:0-3204 GCA_050010275.1 Desulfomonilia bacterium
GAGGTGTCGGAGGCCATCCGGGCAGGTGCCCGGATCATCGTTCATGGTGCTGCCACCAACGGTGTTGCCAATGCCATGGCACAGGGAAAGGTCTATATTGCCGGCGATATCGGCGCCCGGGGCATGACCATGACCAAGAGCAACCCCCACTTTACCCCGCCAGAGCTTTGGGTGCTTGGGGGTGTGGGAGATTCCTTTGCCGAGTTCATGGCCGGCGGTATAGCCGTAATATGCGGATGCGGATCTCAATACCGGAAGAACATCCTGGGTCAGCGGCCGTGTGTCGGCATGGTGGGAGGTAAGATCTTCTTCCGGGGCACGCAAAAGAGCTTCAGTGAGGCCGATGCCAAGCTCATCCGCATTACGGATGAAGAGTGGAACTGGCTTAAGGAGAATTTGAAGGAATTTCTCAAAGGCATTAAGAAAAACGAGAAATATGATCTCCTCATCACGGATCGCTCCCAGTGGCAGCTCCTGGCGGCACGTCTCCCTTCCGAAAAGCTTGCATCCAAAAGGATCAGCATGGGTCAGTTCCGCAGAGAGGTATGGGAGAAGGAGCTGGGAAAAGGCGGCCTCATCGGCGACCTCACTGATATCGATAGAACCCCCATACCTTTAATTGCAACCGGAGAGATGCGCAGATTCATCCCTTTATGGGAGAACGGGAAATACCTCCCCCCCTGTCAGGCAAGCTGCCCCACCGGTATACCGGTACAGCAGAGATGGGCGCATATCAGGAAGGGCGCCGTAGATGAAGCGGTTGATCTCTCACTTCGATACACACCGTTCCCCACCACTGTTTGCGGGTATCTGTGTCCTAACCTCTGCATGGAAAACTGCACTCGCGGCAGAAATAACATGGCCCCCATAGACACGGTGCTGCTGGGAAAGGCGAGTCTTAATGCGAAAGAGCCGAAGCCGCTGGCACCCACCGGCAGGAAGGTCGCTATCCTTGGGGGAGGGCCTGCAGGTCTTTCTGTGGCGTGGCAGCTGTGGCTGAAAGGTCATGACCCGGTGGTGTTCGACAAGGCGGATGACCTGGGCGGAAAGATCAGGAGCGTAATCCCCTTCAGCAGGATACCCAAAGAGGTTTTCGAGCACGAGCTCAAGCGGGTCATAGAAAAGATAAAGAGAGAGTATATCGGACCCGAGGGGATCACTGAAGAGTTGTTCATGGATATACATGACCGCTATGAATATATCGTCGTTGCAGTAGGAGCGCAAAATCCGAGAGAGCTGAAGATCAAGGGATACGATAAAGCCATATCAGCCCTTGATTTCCTCAGGTGCGCAAAAGACGATAATATTGAGGTCGGCAAACATGTGGTCATCATCGGGGCCGGAAACGTGGGTTGCGACGCAGCCACGGAGGCAAGCCGTCTTGGCGCCAAGGACATAACCCTCATCGACGTTCAGAAACCTGCCTCATTCGGCAAAGAGCGCCAGGCTGCCGAAGCAGTGGGTGCCAAGTTTAAATGGCCTGTTTCAGCCGAGGCGATCACGAAAAAAGGTGTGGTGCTCTCCACGGGCGAAATCCTGCCTGCCGACATCGTCATTATCTCCATCGGAGACAAACCCGACTTGGGCTTTTTGCCTGCAACTATTGACACCGAGGCCGGGTTTATCAAGGTTAACGAATCCTTCCAGACATCCGATCCACAAGTATTCGCCATCGGCGATAACGTCAAGCAAGGACTCATCACCGATGCGATCGGTGCCGGGAGGAGGGTTGCAGGAACCATCGACACATTCATCAGGGGAATGGAAGAGGAATACGACCAGTTACCGGCTATTAATCCGGCCCGCGTGAGGCTGGAATATTACGACCCGGCAATCAAAGATTTTCCTGATATCGAGGTATGTTCGATACAGTGCGCCTCCTGCGGAGGGTGCCGCGACTGCGGCCTGTGTGAATCCTTGTGTCCGCAACAGGCTATCTCACGGAGGTCACTTCAAGACGATGGATATGAGTATGTGGTGGATGAGGAGCGTTGCATCGGATGCGGCTTCTGTGCCGGGGCTTGTCCATGCGGCATCTGGGAGTTGAAGGAGAATTATTCAATCGGTTAAAACCGGCAATTCCCTGTTGGGGATATGCCACAAATAAAGACTACGGAGGATGGATACATGTTTAATTGCAAGACAAGTAATGATGTTTTAAAGGCTGTAAAGGACCATAAGGTCAGCTTTGTTCAATTCTGGTTCACCGACGTACTCGGCATGCTCAAGAGCTTCAGCATCACGCCGTCGGAACTGGATGAGGGGCTTGACGAGGGCATGGGTTTCGACGGTTCATCCATTCAAGGGTTTGCCCGCATCCATGAGAGCGACATGATTGCCAAGCCGGATGTGACCACCTTCCAGATCATCCCCTGGAGACCCATGGACAGGCCGGTTGCGCGCATGTTCTGCGACATCCTCAACCCCGACGGCACCCCGTATGACGGCGACCCCCGCTATGCCCTCAAAAGGATGCTCAAGAAGGCCTCGGACAAGGGATACTCCTGTTATATGGGACCGGAGCTCGAGTACTTCTACTTTGCCGATGACAAGTGCACCGAGATCCTTGATCATGGCGGCTACTTCGACGGGCTGCCCATCGATATGGGGCCGGATATCAGGAGAGATACCATATTTGCGCTCCAGAGCATGGGCATCGGAGTGGAGTACAGCCACCACGAGGTTGCACCTTCCCAGCATGAGATCGACCTGAAGTATGCGGATGCCATGAAGATGGCCGACATCGTCATGACCCACCGCACAGCGGTCAAGGAGATCGCCCGCCAGAAGGGCGTGTATGCCACCTTCATGCCCAAGCCCATTGCAGGTCAGAATGGAAGCGGCATGCATGTCCACCAGTCTTTGTTCAAGGGAAAAGAGAACGCCTTTTTCGATATCAAGGACAAGTACCACCTGTCCAAGGTGGGCAAGTGGTACATAGCAGGCCTCCTTACCCACGCCCGCGAGATTTGTGCCGTCACCAGCCAGTGGGTGAACTCCTACAAGCGGCTTGTCCCGGGCTACGAGGCCCCTGTTTACATATCCTGGGCGCGCAGGAACCGCTCCGCCATGGTAAGGGTGCCCATGTACAAGCCCGAGAAGGCCAATGCCACAAGGGCGGAGTTCCGGGCACCTGATCCTGCCTGCAACCCGTACCTCGCCTTTGCGGTGCAGATCGCAGCAGGTCTCGAAGGCATTGACAAG
>JBEKLI010000321.1:0-3188 GCA_050010275.1 Desulfomonilia bacterium
CCTGAAGACCAGAGGATTGCTGGGATCATGGTGGGAGAAGTTGAACGCCTCAACCGGGCGATCAGCCAACTCCTGGATCTCTCCCGGCCCATGGATCTGAGAATAAAGACAACCTCGCTGGTTGAGCTTCTTAATCGCTCAGTAGAAATGATTGAAAAGCAGGCCTTAGAAAAAGGCATCATGATCGACCGTACGGGGCTTCCTCAAGATCCTTGCAATGCGGAAATAGACCCTGATAAAATGGGCCAGGTACTGCTTAATCTTTTTCTCAATGCCTTCGAAGCCATGGAACAAGGCGGTACCCTTACGGTTTCTATCAGGTGTGATGACAAGCCAAACAGATTTATCATCCGCATCTCAGACACCGGCAATGGAATCGCACATGAAGACCTGCCTCACATATTCGACCCGTACTTCACTACCAAGCAATCCGGGACCGGCCTAGGACTTGCCATTGTCCACAAGATTATGGAGGCTCATGACGGTGACATCAAGGTGGAAAGTATACCGGGTACAGGGACGACGGTTTCCCTGAACATGCCTGCCGGAGGAGTTTGATAATGGAAATCATCAGAAACAGGAACATCTTGGTCGTGGATGATGACTTCAGCCATCGCACTATGCTTAAGACCTTACTGTCGGGATGGGGCTATGAGGTGAGTGAGGCCGACGACGGCCAGGCAGCCGTCAATATGGTCCAGGAAAGACCGTACGACCTTATCCTTATGGACATAAGAATGGTCAAGGTGTCAGGTCTTAAGGCACTTGCAGTCGTCAAGGAGACCAACCCTGCTATTCCGGTGATCATTATGACTGCTTATTCATCGGTCGATACAGCCATCGATGCCATGAAAAAAGGGGCCTATGAATATCTGACAAAACCACTTGACTTTGAAGAGCTGCGTTTGAAGATGGAACAGGCCATGGAACACAGCATGCTCAAAGAGGAGAACCGCCTCCTGCGGGAGCTTGTAGGTGACCGCTTCGACACCGGGAGCATCATCGGCAGGAGCCCGGCCATGATCCGGCTTCTGGAAACCACTGCCAGGGCCGCCTCCTCGGATGCAACAGTTCTCATCACCGGTGAGTCGGGGACCGGCAAGGAGATGATTGCCGGCGCCATCCACTTCAATTCACCCCGGAAAGATCACCCTTTCATAAAGATGAACTGTGCCGCCATATCCGAAGGCCTGCTCGAATCCGAGCTGTTCGGCCATGAAAAGGGATCATTCACCGGAGCATTGCGCCGCAGAGAGGGCCGCTTCAAACAGGCCCACGGCGGCAGTCTCTTTTTGGATGAGGTCAGCGAGATGCCGCTGGCCATGCAGGTCAAGCTCCTGCGTGTGCTTCAGGAAAGAGAGATCACCCGTGTCGGCGGCGAAGAGGTGATACCGGTGGACGTTAGGATCATAGCGGCGACCAACAAAGACCTCCCAACCCTTATAAGGGATGCCAGATTCAGGGAAGACCTTTACTACCGGCTCAATGTCATCAACCTTTCCGTACCTCCGTTACGTGAGCGCGCTGAGGATATCCCCGTGCTGGCTGAACATTTCTTAAAGATGTTCGCCATCAAGAACAACAAACCCTTGAAAGGCTTCACACCACAAGCCATGGACCGGCTCATTAAACACCCGTGGCCGGGTAATGTGCGCGAAATGATGAATACTGTTGAGAGCGCTGTAGTCCTATCCAGTTCAACCTTTCTGACGGACGGAGACATCCCCGTATTCAGGGATGAGTCATACAATGCTCCCCAAGAGATCGGGGCTGCAAATACCATCAGCCTTGATGAAATGGAGCGTCTCACCATCTTGAAAACCCTGGATTCAGTCAAGGGCAATAAGAGCGAGGCTGCAAGAAAGCTTGGGATTACACGGGCCACGCTCCATAAGAAGCTGAAAAAGTACTCAGTCCCCTGATCACTAAAGAGGGCGGGGTTGAAGACCCGCACCTGCTTTTATATCCGTAAACGGCTCACCATCACTCAACTGCATACCCAGCAACCTTGTCTCCCACCTGCGTAGTAGTGAGGCCCATCTTTCCTGCAGACAGGGACTTGATGTCGTGCTGAAGGGTTTGGACGATACCCCGCTCAATGCGTGCTGCTGCTGCATCTTCACAAAGGGTCTCCAACATCATCTGGGCGGCTGCTATGGCAGCCAGCGGATTAATGATGTTCATACCCGTGTATTTAGGTGCAGACCCACCGATGGGTTCGAACATCGACACGCCCTGGGGATTGATATTGCCGCCTGCAGCTATGCCCATACCGCCCTGGGTGATGGCACCCAGGTCGGTGATTATGTCGCCGAACATGTTCTCTGTCACCAGGACATCGAACCATTCAGGGTTTTTGACCATCCACATGCACGTAGCATCCACATGGTAATATTCACGTTTGATATCCGGATAATCTTTTTCTCCAATCTCGTGGAAAGCCCGCTCCCATAGGTCGAACACATAGGTCAGGACATTGGTCTTGCCGACCAGGGCCAGGGTCTTTCTCTTGTTCCTCTTTCTTGTGAATTCAAAGGCATAACGCAGGCACCGCTCCACCTGGAAACGCGTGTATATCATCTCCTGGACCGCCACTTCATGGGGCGTTCCTTTCATAGTAATACCGCCCGAGCCCGTGTAAACACCCCCTGAGTTCTCTCTGATCACTACATAGTCGATGTGTTCAGTGCCCTTATCCTTAAGTGGGGTTTCCACATTGGGATAGAGCTTAACCGGCCTGAGATTGATATACTGGTCCAGCTCGAACCTGAGGCGCAGGAGGATGCCCTTCTCCAGGATGCCCGGTTTTACATCCGGGTGGCCGATGGCCCCCAGGTACATTGCATGGTGTTTTTTCATCTCGTCCACAGCCGTATCGGGCAGGATCTCGCCGGTACGCAGGTATCGCTCACCACCAAAGTCATAAGTGGTAAAGTCAATCTTAATGCCTTCAACAGCAGCAACTGCCTTGAGAACCTTGATACCTTCGGCAACCACCTCGGGACCTGTCCCGTCTCCGGGAAGAACCGCGATGCTGTATGAATGTGCCATTCTTATACCCCTGTTCATTGATATACTTTTCAAAGTGCCCGTATATATGCGCAATTCCTGGCTCGATATACTAAATCGGCCGATGAAGTCAAGGACAATGGAGAATCCTTTTTTCAGCTTCTCTAGAGATAATCTGA
>JBEKLI010000322.1:0-3137 GCA_050010275.1 Desulfomonilia bacterium
TCTGCAGGGAGATCTTCGGGGATCTCTTTTCGAGACATTTCTGTGGACATTGCACATGGAGCACCCCGGCTTCGTCTCACCGGCAAGGCACATGAACTCTCGCACCTCAAAGGCGCTGGACAATACCATGTGAGCATATCTCATGATAAAGGTTGTGCTGTTGCAATTGTGATTGTGGAGAATGCATGAGGCGTGAATTCAGTTCCCATTCTCCGGAAGAGACGACTAAACTCGGGGCTCAGATAGGATCTCTGCTCTCAGGCGGTGAGATCATCCTGCTTAATGGTGAGTTAGGTGCAGGCAAGACCCTTTTCACCAAGGGTATTGTCGAAGGTATGGAGCCTGATACTTTGGCAACAGTGGTCAGCCCCAGCTTCACCCTGGTAAACCTGTACAACGCGAGGCTTGACATAATCCATGTAGATCTCTATAGGCTAGACTCTGAAGAAATAGGAAATCTTGGGCTTGAAGACTTCATGGACACGGATCATGTCATTATTGTCGAATGGGCGCAGCGCGCATGCGGCTTTTTCAGGGGGACAACCGTGGAGATCACCATCGATCATGCAGGTGAGCAAAAAAGGAGGATCAACATCTCCACAGAGCTCCCCTGGATTAAAGACCTTGATGGATGATCGGACCTATTTCATCATATACAACTGCCTGTATCTCAAGAACAATCATATATTATTTGTCTCTATTGGTAAGAGGTGAATCCGAATGGGAATAATTATTCAGAAGTATGGCGGGACCTCCGTCGGCACTCTGGAAAAGATAAAATTCGTGGCAGATAAGGTTGCAAAGAGGTATCGCGAAGGCAACGACATAGCAGTGGTGGTTTCCGCCATGTCTGGAGAGACGGACAAGCTCATCAGACTCGCCAAGGAGCTCTCACCCTCCCCTGATCCGCGGGAAATGGATGTCATCGTCTCCACGGGCGAGCAGGTGAGCATTGGCCTCCTTGCGATGGCACTCAAGGATTTAGGTGTGCCTGCACGATCGCTTCTCGGGTTTCAGCTCGGTATCAAGACCGACAACGACTTTATGAAGGCGCGTATCCTCGACATAGATGTTCAGACCCTGAAAAAGGCCTTCGAGGCAAAAGAGGTGGCGGTAGTGGCAGGGTTCCAGGGAATTACGGATAATCTGGACATCACCACACTTGGAAGGGGCGGGTCTGATACATCTGCCGTGGCACTTGCCGCGGTGCTCGGAGCCGAGCTTTGCGAGATCTACACCGATGTAGCCGGGGTTTACACCTGCGACCCCAACATATGTGACAAGGCGAGACGGCTCGAGAAGATCTCCTATGACGAGATGCTCGAGATGGCGTCATTGGGCGCCAAGGTCCTTCAGACACGTTCCGTGGAGTTTGCAAAGAAATATAATGTTCCCATACTGGTGAAAAGCTCCTTCACGGATGAAGGAGGAACGCTTACCACCCTGGAGGATGACGAGATGGAAAAAGAGGTCGTATCAGGCATTACCTATGATAAGAACGAGGCCAAGATCACCATACTCGGCGTGCAGGATAAACCCGGTGTTGCAGCAAAGATCTTCTCCCCCCTGGCGGGAAAGAACATCAACGTGGACATGATCATCCAGAATGTCTCTGCAGATGGAAAGCTGGCAGATATGAGCTTTACCGTCACCAAAACAGACTATGACAAGGCGATTGCGATCGTCAAACAATTGGTCAACGAGATCGGGGCCCGTGATGTAGTGGGTGATCCTTCCATCGCCAAACTATCCATCGTGGGTGTGGGCATGAGGTCCCATGCCGGGGTCGCATCAAAGATGTTCCAGGCCTTGTCCGATGTGGGGATCAACATTCAGATGATCTCCACGTCCGAGATCAAAATCTCGTGCGTTATTGACGAGAAATTTATCGAGCTTGGGGTACGCGTACTACACGATGCCTTCGAGCTCGACAAGCCGAGGGGTGCCGTTTGAACAAGATTGAGATCTATGATACCACTTTGCGTGACGGGGCCCAGTCCGAAGACATAAGCCTTTCGCTGGATGACAAGTACTCGATCATCCTGAAACTTGACCAGCTTGGCATAGACTACATTGAAGCCGGATGGCCGGGTGCCAACCCGAAAGATGATCGAGTGTTCGGCAAGATCAAATCGCTCGCAATCACCCATGCTAAAATCATGGCCTTTGGCAGTACCTGCAAACCAGACAAACACCCTGAAAACGATAGGATGATAAAACACCTTATCAATGCCAAACCCCATGGATTGACCATCTTCGGCAAATCATGGGATACTCATGTCAAGGGTGAAGGGGGGCTCGGGTGCTCTCTGGATGAAAACTTGCGGATGATCCGCGAAACCGTGGCCTATCTCAAAGGCTTTTACAGTATGGTTTTCTTCGATGCAGAGCACTTCTTCGATGGCCTGAAGGCGAACAGGGAATATGCATTATCAACATTAACGGCTGCTGTTTCAGGCGGGGCGGACAGGATCATCCTGTGTGACACCAACGGCGGTACCCTGCCGTCGGAGGTGTTGGGTATCATCGGATTTCTTAAGAATGAGATTAGTACCCCGCTTGGTATCCATTGCCATAATGATAGTGATCTTGCAGTTGCCAATACTGTCTGCGCGGTACAGGCCGGCATTAATCACATCCATGGTACCATCAACGGCATAGGGGAACGGTGTGGAAATGCAAACCTATGCTCCATCATCCCCAACCTCTCCATCAAGCTCGGCTATGAGACCATACCTCTGGACAAAATGAGCATGCTCAGTGACCTATCCCGGTTTTTTGACGACATCGCCAACCTATCCCACAACAAGCATCAGCCCTTTGTGGGAGAATCGGCTTTTGCCCATAAAGGCGGTATCCACGTGAGTTCCGTGATTAATAACCCTGCCACCTATGAGCATATTTCTCCGGAACTTGTAGGAAATCATCGCAAGGTTTTGGTGTCAGATCAGTCAGGAAAGAGCAACATCCTCTACAAGGCTCGCGAGTTTAATATCGACCTTTCCAAGGATGATACGGCTGCCAACGAAATCGTAAAGATCATCAAGGATCTTGAGGATTGCGGCTTTCAGTTCGAAGGTGCTGATGCCTCATTGGAACTCCTTATGAAAAAGTCCATGGGTGAGCACATGCGCTCC
>JBEKLI010000323.1:0-3131 GCA_050010275.1 Desulfomonilia bacterium
CCCATTCACATTTATATCTTCCATGAGGGCTATATTATGAATAGGAGGGAGTATATAGGCGGCGTGGATAACACAGTCTATATTTCTGTCCTGGAATACTTCTCCCAGGTTGCTCCTGACATCACATTTTATAAACGTGAGTTTAGGCGAATTGAATGCAGGTGGTTTGATATCAATCCCATAAATTCGTTCTATTTCTTTCTTGGTATCGAAGAATGAAACGAGCTTCTGCCCAAAATAACCTGAAACCCCGGTTATAAGAATGTGTTTCATATGGATTCTCCTTTTTTAAATTCCAACATGTTGAAAACAAACCCCTCTGCGGGGTCAAAACGGTACAGTTCCAGGTTGCTCAGGAGGGTGGCTGCCCTGAGAGATCTTCGTAGGGATCGAACTCAGGGCAGCCTCCGTGGCACAGAGAATATTTACATTTCTTACTGGCTTCCTTTTCTCAAACTTTCTCGAGGATGTGGATGGTCATGGAGGCCTCTTCCAATCCGAGGTTCCCGCCGCCGTTCTCCGTCAGCCCGATGCGGGCTCCCTCAACCTGCCGTTTCCCGGCCTCTCCCCGGAGCTGCTCCACGACTTCGTGGATCTGAGCGAGGCCTGAGGCCCCGATTGGATGCCCCCTGCACTCCAGCCCGCCGCTGGTGTTTACCGGGATCCTACCGCCCAGGGTTGTCGCCCCGGACTCTGCAAGTATCCCACCCTCGCCGATGGGACAGAAGCCCATGGCCTCACACTGGTGAAGTTCCCCATAGGCGGTCGCATCGTGAAGCTCTGCCAGATCGATGTCTTGCGGTCCTAACCCCGATATCTTATATGCCTTCTTGGAGAGTCTCTCGCCTATGTCCACACCATCAAGGCCCCTGTCCGTGCCAGAACCCAGCACCGATGCCCTGATCCTAACGGGTCTCGCATCCTTGAGTTTCTTGAGGAAGCCCTTGGAGCAGATGATAGCTGCAGCGGCACCATCCCCCACAGGAGCACACATGGGCACTGTAAGAGGATACGTGACTGGGCGTGCATTCATGACCTCATCCACGCTCATAGTCTCCTGGTACTGGGCCTTAGGATTTAGCGAGCCGTGGAAGTGGTTCTTGGAACAGATAACAGCGAGTTGTTTCTTGGTGGACCCATATGTCTTCATGTGCCACCTGGCACCCATGGCATAGGCATCCATGAAAATACTCCTGCCCTCACCTGGGGGTGTCTCGCCGTCTGGAACCTTAAAATCGAGATTTTTAGTGATCTCCTGGAACATGTTGATCTGCTTCTCAAAGTTCTCGACATCCATGCAGGTGGCATATGCGCTCAAGGAAAGCGCCTTGTTCTGATTGGTGATCTTCTCGGATCCGAGGGCAAGCGCCACATCGTACATTCCTGCTCTGATGGCGGTATACCCCAGGTGCAGGGCCGTCGAGGCTCCAGCACACGCATTCTCGCAGTTGACGATAGGTATGCCCATCATCCCGGTGTCCCACAGCATCACTTCACCGCGAATGGAGTGCTGGTTGGAGAACATACCCCAGAACGTATTGGATACAAAAGCAGCCTGGACTGCATCTTTCTTCAATCCAGCGTCATTCAGGACAAGCTCCAAGGCCTCCTTGGCCATGCCTCTGACCGATCCGTCGAGGTACTTGCCGAACCGGATCATCCCAACTCCAATGATGTATACATCATCCATTCTCTTGCTCCTTTCCGTGCTTTTGTCTCCTGGGTTCTTTTTGCTCCGTGTACCTATCTGATGTATGCATAGGACCCTCCCCCCATGCGAACCATAGAGGGCCCACGCCTTAGATGCCGACATCCAATCAGATTTCCTGAGCTTTTAAAGCCTGTAGACATTCGGGGCATCTTTGCGGAATTCATCCTTCAGGATGCGGTCGAGATTTTTTTCAGATGCCGATTTTGGGATCTCGTCTACCACCTGGATAAATGACGGGATGGAGTTCTTTTCAAGAGATGCTGATAGGATCTTGGAGATATTTTTCGGATCCAGTCTTTGACCAGGGGCCGGGACAACGGCAGCGACGATATCGCTCTCTCCCGGTGCACCGGATTCTGCCGGAATCCCGTAAACGCACACGTCCGTTACTTCGGGCAGGTCGGCCAGGGCCTTTTCCACATACTCGGGCATGATGAAATCTCCGTGGCGCCTTAAGCCTCCACCTTCCCTGAAGTCAAAGAAAAGCCACCCCTCCTTATCCTTGTGACACATGTCTCCCGACCTCAAGACGCCGCCCCGGGTCTTCTCCTCAGACGCCTTTTCCTTACCCAGGTATTCAACTTCAGCCTTACCCTGTTTCGGGACAACGATGAGTTCACCGATTTCACCGGGTTCGCACTCGGAATCGTCCTGGCGGACGATCTTAATATCCATGACTCCTTCTATGGGCTTCCCGAAAGAACCGACGGGTCCGACGCCTGGAGGATTATGTGCAAACCCTCCTTCCACCGCGGCGTACCACTCATGGATCTTCACGTTGAACCGCTTTTCGAAATCCACCCAGATACTGAGTGGAGTTCCTGCACTGATAACCTTGCGGACGGGGTTATCGGCGTCATCCGGTTTCCTAGGCTCGCTATAGAGGCCCATCATCATGCCGCCCAGCAGCGAAAACGTGGTACAGCCGTGCTTCCGACAGATATCCCACAGCCTGCTCTTGGTGAACTTCCGGCTGATGACCGAGGGGATTTCAAGCATGATGGAGGGCACCATGGTAACGGCCTGGGCATTCCCATGGGTAAGCGATAAGCCGGTATAGAGCTTATCATCGCTCTTGTACTGCCAGATCATCTCAGCCAACAGCTTGAACATGGGCCACCGGTTGCTCTTGATTACTACGCCCTTGGGGTCTCCGGTAGTGCCTGATGTATAGATGACCTCAAAGGGGCTGTTTAAGTCCCTGTTTCTGCCGTCAGGCACCGGTACTTCAGGACCGTTAAGGATCTCATCCAGAGATGGGTATTTAGACTGGTAAGGTTTTTCGAAACCTTCCTTGTAGACCACGCCAAGCACCTTCACTCCGGGCAGCTCACCAAGTGCCTGCTCCACATCGGGGGTAAACTCATTGGTGAAAATGATGCCCTTTGAGTTGGAATCCCTGATCTGGTAGCTTAGCTTG
>JBEKLI010000324.1:0-3103 GCA_050010275.1 Desulfomonilia bacterium
ACAAGATAGGGAGTACAATAAATATTCCTGGAAGAAATATACTGCCTGCCTTCTCATGATCACAAACTTAAGCCTCAAGGATATCGCCCGATATACCAGGGTTTCTTATGGCCTTTTAAGAAAGTGGAGAACAGAAACAACATTTAAGCAAATGATGATTAAAAACAAAGAAGAGTATCTGAACTTCTTTGATATGTTCATAACAGAGATGTTGAAGACCCCTTATCAGAGAGAGGATGTCATTTTATCTACCTGGAAAGAACTGAAGAGTTTTCCACCACCAGATCCTGAAGTATTTGGCATGGCAAAATTACTGCTGAATGAACTTAACAATCAAAAAAGTTATGCAGTCCATTCTGCTCTGAAAAAATCTCTGTTGAATCTATTTTTGGAAAGATACAAAGATAATGAATATATTGTGACGTTCTTTCGATATCCCATAATTGCTGATTTGATCACTGCAGAAACTCTAAAAGAGGGTGACTCTGCATTGGTACCAGTTCTCCAGATGTATGTAGACTGGTGCCTTAATCGTATACCAGACGGGTTTGAAGGTTATTCTGAAAAAAAGGTGCTTTCATTCACCTTTAATAAAATGAAAGAGTATTTGGATATCCTAAGAAAAGAATCATATCCAAATTAATTAAATAAAAATCTACCATGGTTTTCTGAAGAATATATATTGAAATCGTTTCATCTGAAAGAGTGTGGTATATGATTTCTATTAACTTGTCCCTGCCTGATCATTCATGTAAATATCCAAACTAACATGTGCCAGATCAAAATCTTATCCCAGGATCTCATCAACCAGATCGCTGCCGGGGAGGTCATCGAGCGGCCGGCATCGGTGGTAAAGGAACTCCTCGAGAATGCCATAGATGCCGGGGCAGAAAGCATTTCCGTGGAAATGGAGGGCAACGGCCTGGGGCTTATTCGGGTATCCGATGATGGGGCCGGGATGGGCGAGAAGGAGCTGGAACTAGCCATCCAGCGCCACGCCACGAGCAAGATCAGCACCGTGGATGACCTGTTTGCCATTCACACGCTTGGTTTTCGCGGAGAGGCCTTGCCCAGCATTCTATCCGTGAGCAGGGCTGTGATATCCACCAGGCAGACGGCATCACCCTATGGATATTCCATAGATCTGGAAGCAGGTTCGATTTCAAGGCGCACCAAGAAGGGTATACCTCCCGGGACCATCGTTGAGGTGGCCGACCTGTTCTTCAACACCCCTGCGCGCAGAAAGTTCCTTAAGACAGCTGCCACTGAGCAGCGGAATGTCATCGACGTGGTCTCCCGCTATGCCCTGGCCTACCCGCACATACGCTTCGCGCTTGATGTCAATAGCAGGTCTATGCTGAACTTTCCGGCCCGTTCAAACCTGATTGACCGGGTATCAACCGTGCTCGGTACTAAGCAGACCGGCAATCTCATCCCGTTCAGAAGAGAGTTGCCGGGTATAACGATTCATGGGCTCATATCCTCACCAAGCGAGACGAGACAGAACAGGTCGGGTATTTATGCGTATGTGAACAATCGGTCCGTCAAAGATGTGCTGCTGGGTTCTGCAGTGATGGAAGGATACAGCGGTCTGCTCATGAAGGGCAGATATCCGGTGGCAGTACTCTTTGTGGATGTGGATCCTTCTGAGGTGGATGTAAATGTGCACCCGGCAAAGGCCGAGGTGAGGTTCAGGCATGCCTCTGCTACGTTCGGCATAGTGGCGAAGACCATCAAAGAGATGCTGGTGCCGGGGAGGAAGGTCGGGGTGGATTATCCCGGAATTGCCATGTCGTCCTCGGCCCCCCGCGATGACGGATCAGGGTACACACCTCTTGAGGTCCGTGAAGATATGTCGGTAGTGTACGGCCCCAGGGCCATGGCCCGGATACAGGCCGGCAGGCTCTTTGATGAAACAGATCAACCCGATCAGGCCGGATTCTCCTATTCAGATAAGACCATCATCGGCATGCTCCATGCCACCTATGTCCTTCTGCAGGATGACTCAGCGCTCTACATCTTGGACCAGCACGCAGCCCATGAAAGGATTACTTTTGAGCGGCTCATGGCACTGCACACTGCAGGCCCTTTAAATAACCAGCTTCTTCTAACCCCTTTCATCCTGGAACTGAATTCGGCTGAGTTCAATGCCTTTGAGGAGGCCTATGAGCAGATCATGGCCATCGGCATCGACTGCGAGCCATTCGGTGGCACAACGATAGCCATCAGGGCAGTGCCGCAACCTCTCAGTGAGGCTGACATCAAAGGCGCGGTATTCGGACTGATCCATGCGCTCATGGAAGGAGAACTCCACACCAACAAGGCATACAGCGACCGCTTCAGTTCAATGATCGCCACTGTTGCCTGTCATGCGAGTATCCGTGCAGGTAAAACCCTTACCCTTCCGGAAGCTGTGAACCTTCTGAAGGAACTCGACGAGGCAGGATCACCCATTACATGTCCGCACGGCAGACCCTTGTTCAGAAAGATCACCCTGGAGGAGATTGAGCGGTGCCTCGGCAGGAGGGCTTGATCGTCATCACCGGCCCCACGGGCTCGGGCAAGACAGGTCTTGTGTTTGAACTTTCCCGCCATCACCCCATCGAGGTGATCTCTGCCGATTCCATGCAGGTCTATCGTTACATGGACATCGCAACAGCCAAGCCCAGCCCGGAACAGCTCTCCGCCCTCCCCCACCACCTCATTGACATTGTCCGCCCCGACCAGGAGTTTCAGGCAGCGATGTTTGTCAAGATGGCCCATGACAAGATTACCGAGGTGATGACCAGGGGGAAGATTCCGGTTATCGTTGGGGGTACCGGTCTCTACATCAAGGCCCTTATTTATGGCCTCGCGCCCGCTCCTGCCCGAGAAGAGCCGATCAGGAAGGTCTTAAGATCCATCATCGAAAAAAGAGGGATTGCATCCCTTGTATCCATGCTGGAAAGGCTGGATCCTATTGCGGCTTCTGTAATCAAAAAAAACGATGCGATACGCCTCATACGAACTCTGGAGATCATCTTCCTGACCGGGCATAAAGCGAGCAACATATATGCAAAACATGGTTTTTTAAGACCACTGTTCGATGCAAGGATTGTCTGCA
>JBEKLI010000325.1:0-3101 GCA_050010275.1 Desulfomonilia bacterium
TATTGAGACGCTTGGCAAGTTCGACCTGTCCCATGAACAGGGGCCTGTCTGCGAGGCCGGTTACAAGATAGGTGAATTGTGTCACCCTCACGATTGCAATTTCTCGACCCTTTTTATTGCCCTTCCATACTGGCGTATACTCTTTGCCCGATGCAACGACGGAGCGCAGGTTTTCGAGGCCATCCGCAGTGATATTCGTGCAGAAGTCCATAACTTCTGCTTTGGTGAAATTTCTGAATTTAAGGTTTATTTGGCGATACGGCCTCATTTGATACATGACCTGGTTGTAATTCTTGAGGATTTGCAGAGAAGGCCTTTTCCCTATCTCCAGCAGGTGACGGTTGACCTTGATGCCCTTTATGTCCTGGCGGCGTGATTCAAGAAAAGCAAGCAGTTCCCTCGGCGTTCTGACGTGGGTATACGTAAGGGGCAGGACCCACTCGCATGAAACCGCCATGAAGGATAAAATTCCAATAAAGCCTGTAGCAATAATCCTCAGAAGAGTGGTTGTGTTTTTGTTCACTTCAGTCATTACCGTTTTCTTCAAGACTGATCAATGCGCGTATAGCATCTGCGAGATCAGGGTTTTTGAGTTTTTCCACATCCCGAGGATCTATGTCAGGCCTCCTGATTACATGGGTGGTTTTTATTTTTTGGGGTGTTTTTCGCACTATGCCGAATTTGCCTTCTACCTTCTGCACCCGAATACCGGTGATATCTTTTATTTGCTTTTCAATCACCTTTGACAGCATGCCTATCTGCTGGGCCCATGCCGGTGAATCGCACATGACATGGAGGATCTTTTTATTGATCACCACAGGCTCTGTATGGACCGCTAGCACTTCACCCGTTATCTCTTTCCAGCGGCTCCGTACCTTCATAATCTGGCCGATCTGCTCATTGCTTCTTGCCAGTATATCACCAATCCTTCGCATGAAAACATGATCAAGCATAGGTGGATGATTGTCAAGGGATTAGGCATAATCAAGAATTACTCGTTCTCTTTCATCCAGAATCCGGATAAGTTCCTTCATGTCTTCCGGGATTTCGCTCTTGAATTCCATTTCCTCTTTGGTGAGCGGGTGTATGATTCCGAGAAGCGCTGCATGGAGCATCTGCCTGCCCAGGGCTTTTATATAATGCCGAAGATATGCATCAGCGATGGAATTAGCCCTCTTTCTGCCGCCGTACTGTGCATCCCCAACAACAGGGTGTCCCATATCTGACAGGTGCACGCGAATCTGGTGGGTCCTCCCGGTCTTGAGACTGAGAAGCAGAAGGGAAAACTCCTTCCACTGTTTGATCATCGTCCAGTGGGTTACAGCCTTTCTCCCTTCATCAACTCTTGAGGTCATTCTTTTTCTATCTTTGGGATTTCTCTGAATGAAGGTCTCAATAGTACCTTGACCTTTCGGCATGTGCCCATAGCAGACGGCCATATATTCTCTGCGGTGCTCATGGGTTTTAAAGGCATTGACCAGGAGGTTGTGAGAATCACTGCTTCTTGCCGCAACCATCACGCCTGAAGTCAGTTTGTCCAGCCGGTGCACAATCCCTGGTCTGTTGGGATCACCCACATCCCTCATCTCCGGGTATTTAGCCAGAAGGGCATTCACCAGGGTGCAACCAACATTGCCCGCACCCGGATGGACCGTGAGCCCTGCAGGTTTGTTGATGACTACAATTGATGGGTCTTCATAAATTATGTCTAGGGGAATTTCACATGCCATCAACGGAGTATTGAGGCCCGATAGGCTATATGCCCCATGCACCCTCATGCCATCTTTGAGCTTGAAGGATGGTCTTTTCACGCTCCCATCCACCATCACGCGGCCTTCATCGATGAGTCTTGCGGCAAAGGAGCGGCTTATAGGGAAATGCCTGGTAAGGAAAACATCCAAACGAAAACCGTCGTCTTCACGTGTAGCAGCGATCTCTATCTTCTCATCCACAGCAGTGCCTTGATTTTGGATGCCCTTAATGTCTTCTTCAATGATGGGACAGCTTGAGTGCCTGCATAATATCCGGCAGAGATGTAATTACCTATGTTCTCGAACTCCGACCATTCAGCATCACCTACAATCGGGTTGATGACAAAATCAGCATCACGTATCCGCACGGTGTTCATGAGAGAGCGGGTGATGTCACCGGCCCTAAACAGGATATCCATGCTGTTCTTGATTTCTTCCTTATAATCGATGGGGGTTGTCTCACGTGACACATCTACTCCGATGACAAACCCTGCCCCGAGCACCCTGGCTGCAGAAACGGGTACCGACTCCACCCAACCTCCGTCCACGCACATCCTGCCATCGATCTGAACCGGGGGAAGGATGCCGGGCACGGCGCTCGATGCCTTGACTGCCTGCCTTACCTGACCTGAATGAATGATCTGCGGATAGCCCGAGACAATATCCAGGGCCATACAGGCAAAGGGGACCTTGAGCTGTGAAAATTGCTTATCAGGGATGATCCGGTCTATCTCGGAAAAAAACGCCTCAGCAGAAACAACCGATTCTCTGAAGAGAAAACGGTAAAAAAAGTACCCTTTTTTAACAGTCTCAAAAATCCTGTCGAGAAAACCCCGGTCCATCTCTGATGAGCCGGCAAGTTTGTGGAGCTTCTGACGGAATTCCTCAGAATTCAACATCCCTTTGATGGTCCGCTCAACATGAGAGATATCGCCGCTATCGGCATAAAGCGAACCCACAATGGCACCCATACTTGTACCTGTAACTATGTCCGGAACCATGCCGGCCTCCAGTAGTGCCTTCATGACCCCGATGTTGGCCAACCCTCTGACCCCACCGCCACCCAGGGCAAACGCCGTCTTAAGCTTCATGGGAGAGCACCTCGTTGATGTGGCGCGCCAGCACGCCGATTTCCTGCAGGTCCACGGATTTCAGGTCAAAGATGAGCCTGTCTTCCTCTATGCGGCAGAGTACCGCAGGACGGCACGCCCTGAGCCTTATATGGGCCTCCTGGGCCTGTGGTGTTCTCACAAACACACCATAAGACGGAAAACTTTTTGTGGGCGCCGATCCCCCTCCGATGACCGCCTTTGTAGGGATGATCCGGGCACCCTTGATCTTGATGAGCCT
>JBEKLI010000326.1:0-3087 GCA_050010275.1 Desulfomonilia bacterium
TCGTAATCGAGGAGCTCTTCCGGTGTGCCGCTTGCGGGCATCTTCCGTACGGCAAGGATCAGGTCACAATCGCAGCCGGAGGGATTACGGTCTTTGAGGCCCTTGCAGCCTTCGAGATGCTGAAGAAGGAAGGTATCCTGCTCAGGGTGATCGATCTCTACAGCATCAAACCCCTTGATATTGACACCCTCACAGAGGCCGCACATGCCACGAAGGCGATCATTACCGTGGAAGATCATTATGCCGAGGGAGGTCTCGGCGAGGCTGTCCGGGAGCCCTGTACGCAGAGAAGACGCCTGTGCATATCCTTGCCGTACGGAAGATGCCCGCAAGCGGCACACCGGAAGAGCTCCTCGATTACGAGGGGATTTCGAAAGACAGCATCATCAGGAAGGTAAAGGAGATCCTATGAGACCTAAAGGTTTGAGAACGAGGATATTCCTCGATGGAGGAAATCCCGAAGAAACAAAGGAAATCATTCATACCCTGGGCTTTCTCGATGGTCAGACCACAAACCCTACCCTTATTGCAAAAAATCCTGAGGCAAAAAAACGCCTTGTGGAAGGCCGGAAGTTCCGTGAATCGGAGATACTGAGCTTTTACCGGGATGTGGTCCGAACCATTTCATCCTTGATACCCGAAGGGTCAGTATCCGTGGAAGTCTATGCCGATCCTTCATCGGTGGCAGAGGACATGCTGCCCCAGGGAAGCGAGATGTTTTCCTGGATACCCAATGCCCATATAAAATTCCCCACGTCTCATGAGGGATTGAAGGCGGCAGGCCGGGCAGTGCAGGAAGGACTCAGGGTGAACCTGACCCTGTGTTTTTCCCAGGAGCAGGCGGCAGCGGTCTATGCCGCGACAAAAGGGGCAAAGAAGGGTGACGTGTTCGTATCGCCTTTTATCGGCCGACTGGATGACAGGGGGGAAAACGGCATGGACCTGATCGCAAACATTGTCAAAATGTATGAAAAGGGAGACGGCCATGTCGAGGTCTTGACGGCCAGCGTGAGGACATTCGACCATTTCCTCTATGCCCTGAAGCTCGGCTCCGACATCATCACCGCCCCTTATGAGATCCTCAAGGAATGGGGAGGTAAAGGCCTTCCGTTACCGGCTAAAAATTACCTTTACAAAGCGCAGGCCTTAAAACCGATCACCTACAAGGAGATGGATCTCTCAAAGGGCTGGGAGGGCTTTGATATAGCCCACGACCTCACGCAAAAGGGTATGGAACGATTCTCATCAGACTGGAATTCGCTGATTGGATAAAGCGCCTAGGGATAAAAACATGAAGGTTGCCATAGGAGCGGATCACGGAGGGTTCCGGCTGAAGCAGGTAATGGTCGGGTTTATCTCCTCACTGGGCCATGAGGTGATGGACTTAGGGGCCTTCAAGGAGGTGAGGTCGGACGATTACCCGGATTTCGCACGCGCCGTTGCCGAGGCGATCATCGAGGGAAAGGCAGATAGAGGGATCATCATCTGCGGAAGCGGCGTGGGAGCCTCCATAGCCGCATCAAAGTTTCCCGGCATCAGGGCTGCGGTCTGCCATGATTCATATTCGGCGCATCAGGGCGTGGAGCATGATGATATGAATGTCCTCTGCCTCGGTGAAAGGATCATCGGTGAGGAGCTGGCAAAGGAAATCGTCTCGCTGTACCTTCAGGCCGGATTTTCCGGCGCCAGGCGTCATACAAGGCGCCTTGAAAAGGTAAAGAAGATCGAGGAAGAGTTCATGAAACCCTTGGATGAGAGCTCATGACAGGAGGCAATACATGGCCGTGAAGGGTCAGGACACCATCATTGACAGCAGGTTTCTCCAGACATGCGATATCCCTGAAGAGCCCTTCAGCATCGAGCCTTTCATCATCGTCATCTTCGGCGGTTCGGGAGACCTGGTGAAGAGAAAGCTCCTGCCGTCTCTCTATCATCTCTTCAAGGAAAACGAGCTGGCGAATGAATTTTCGATCCTCGCCTTCGACAGGATTTCGTTGAGCATCCAAGAGTATCATGCGATGATAAAGGAGGCGGTGAAAACCATTGAAAATGACTTTGACGAAACGAGATGGGGTGAGTTTGAGGCTCACCTATCCTACATGTCAGGGCTTTTCGAAGATGATGAAAACTATGAGCGTCTGGATGAACAGGTGAAAAGGGTGGTCGCCCCGGCATCCGAAGGGATGAAGAATCTCATATACTATATGGCAATCCCCCCCCAGGTCGCGCCGCTGATCATCGAGAAATTGAAAACCCATGGTCTCTGCAAAAATTCTTTCAACACGCGGATCGTGATGGAGAAGCCATTCGGCCGGGACCATGACTCCGCTGCACAACTGAACAGGACACTCATCGAAGCCTTCGACGAATCCCAGATTTACCGGATAGACCACTACCTTGCCAGGGACCCGGTCCAGAACATCATCTTCTTCCATTTTTCCAACAGCTTTTTCGAGGAGATATGGAACCGGCATTTTGTGGATAATGTGCAGATAACGGTGGCGGAAGAGATCGGCATTGAGCACAGGGGTATTTTTTATGAGCATGCGGGGGTGGTTCGGGACATTGTCCAGAACCACATCATGCAGCTTCTCGGGCTTATAGCCATGGAGCCTCCCATAGGGTTCAATGCCGATTTCATCCGTGACGAGAAACTCAAGGTGTTGCGTTCGATCAGGCCTATGGACACGGCATATATCGACAAGTTCTTGGTGCGGGGCCAGTACGGGCCGGGCAAGGTGAGAAATGTGCAGGCAGCGGGATACAGGGCGGAACGGGACGTATCACCCGACTCGACCCAGGCCACTTTTTTTGCAGGGAAGTTTTATATCGATAACCTCAGGTGGGCGGGAGTGCCCTTTTATCTTAGGACCGGCAAGCGGATGCCTGCACAGGTAACCGAGATATGTATCGAGCTGAAACGGCTGCCGCTCCGGCTCTTCGGCAGGACATGCGACGTGCTGCCGTCGAACATCATCAGGCTGACAATACAGCCTGACGAGAAGATATCACTGTGCTTCGGGGTGAAATACCCCTATTCGAATAACCAGATCTACCCGGTGAGCATGGTCTTCAGCTACAAGCAGG
>JBEKLI010000327.1:0-3084 GCA_050010275.1 Desulfomonilia bacterium
AACCGAGCAGCCATCACGGGTGGCCGGGTCATTGACACCTTAGAACCTGCCAGACGGCTGCCTGCCCTCAACCCTTTCTCGCCTCGAACGACTCCGGGAAAGAGACCCTGGTTACATACATAAAAGCCTAGCAGTTTTATAATTGGAGTATCAGATAAATGATGGCCGGACATTACTGGCAAAGACCATTGTATTTTTCACGCCCTCACTTATTCTTGTTCAGGTTGGTTTGACCCGGCATCAATCTCAGGTCAACACTATAGGGATCACACTGGAGGCGGGATGTCCCAGATGCGAATCAGCCGAAGGGAATTTTTAAAAGCGGCTATCGGCTTCGGCCGCCATATGAAGGGCATCAAGGAAATCGATGAGGCCTTCAAGTCCGGCATCCCATACAACGATGCCAAGCTCGATGCGGAAAAACTCGTGATGAGCTATCACAAGAGCGGCAGATTAGCGTGCACCATCATCCGTCCCGCCAATGTGACAGGCCCGGGAAGCGCATGGGTGAGGGACATCGTGGAAAAGATGATGGCCATGCCCATGCCGCTCGTAGACGGGGGGCAATACAGCTCCAGTTTCATTTATGTGGACAACCTCGTGGAAGGCATCATCCTGGCCGGCACGAAGGACATCGGCAAGGGCAAGATCTACCATCTGCGGGATGACTGGGATGTCTCATGGAAGCAGTATATCACCGATCTCGGGTCATTCATCGGGAAGAAGCCTGTCGGAAGCATCCCCTACTGGCTGGCACGAGCGCTGGGAAGCCTTTTCGACCTGGTCTGCACACCGCTTGGGATGCGACCGCCCCTTTCGCGCATGTCCATCGAAATCACAGGCAGGGACCTCGATGTTGACACCTCTCTGGCCCAAAGGGAACTGGGCTGGAAGACAACGATCTCCTATCCTGAGGCGATGGAGAGGATAGGGGCATGGGTGAAGCAGACCTACGGAAATAGATAACACCAAGGTAATGCGCTGCCCGGCATTGAGTCGGGTCAGCCTGAGTGGTGTTTTGCCTTAACGATAAATTACTACGATCAAGGGGGTGTCCATGAAATTATCGTTTCTCCTGTTCGTGTTATACCTGAAGCTTTCAAGGGCTGCCAAGACAAACAAGGCCTTCCGGAACTACATAGGCAACCTGCAGCTTCGGATTCTCATCAAGACGGCTGACGGGAAGAGGGGAAGGCTCTTCATCTTTGATAAAGGGAAGGTATCGACGCTAAGGGGCGCCAATCACAAATGCGATGCGGCGCTCGTCTGGGCAGATCCCAATACCGCCTTCAAGGTGATGCTTGCAGGGACCGATGAGGCCTCATTCCTGGCTGCCGCCGACGGAAAGCTCAAGGTCGAGGGGATGGCCTATTTCATCCAGTGGTTCAACGACGCGGTGAAGCTCATCATGTAGATGCTCCAAGCGCCGTACATCCTATAGGCCTTTATGATTATTAAAGATATCAGATTAATGGTACCAAAAACAATTCGGGGGTATACTTATGGCAATGATACTTGGCGGTCACCTGGTTGGAAAATATCTGAAGGAAGTGGAAAAGGTCGATACGGTCTTCTGTCTGTCCGGAGGCCATATCGAAGCGATCCTGGACAGCTTTACGGAGTATAAGATCCGCACCATCGATGTCCGTCATGAACAGGCCGCAGCCATGATGGCCGAGGCATGGTCCATATACAGCGGCAAACCCGGCGTATGTCTGGTGACGGCCGGGCCCGGATTCACCAATGCGGTAACCGGCATTGCCAATGCCTATCTGGATAATGCACCGTTGGTTGTGCTGTGCGGCAAGCATCCTTTGCGGGACGATCTGAAAGGCGCCCTGCAGGAGATAAACCAGATGGACATAATAAAGCCCATTACCAAATGGGCGGCGACCTGCTATGAAACGAAACGGATACCCGAATATCTCTCTCTTGCCTTCAGGCATGCCCTCGTGGGGAGGCCTGGTCCGGTCTTCCTCGAGCTGCCGCCGGATATCCTCAATGTGAAGATCCCGGAGGAAAAGGCACCCATGCAGACACGCATGACACACAAGTACACCGTACACCCGGATGAGTGGGACCTGAAGCAGGCAGCCGATCTCATAAACGCTGCAAAAAAACCCCTGTTCATGGGCGGAAGCGGGGTGGGCCTGAGCTGCTGCGGCATTGCGCTCAGCCAGTTTATCGAAAGGACGGGATTTCCCTTCTTCCTTATGAACTTCGGCAGGGGTGAACTCCCGGACAACCATCCCCTTTCCCTGTGGGATATCGGAAACGTCGGGCTGCAGCTGGGCATAACACAAGCGGATGTCATCGTTGCCGCGGGTCTGCGCTTCAACTGGCTCTTGCAGTCAGGTGCCATCATTCCCCCTCAGACGAAGGTCATCCGCATCGACATCGATCCGCACGAGATAGACAGGAACAGGGTTGCCGACGTGGGTCTGGTGGGAGACACGACATCGGTGATCAACCAGCTGCTCCCGCTCATCAAGAGGGGTGACCACAGTGCCTGGCTCAAGACCTTACGGGCCGCGAGCCATGCCTTTATCGAACCCGAGCTCAAGCTGAGGGAGGTACCTTCCAGCCCCATCCACCCAATCCGCCTGGTGGCACAGATCCAAAAGGCCCTTGGAGATGATACCGTCTATGTCATTGATGGCGGCGATACCCAATATTTTGGCCTTGTCGGGTTCACCTCCAAGGAAAAGGCGGGGGTCATAGCCGCTGCCGCAGGACTGCTCGGTTGCCTCGGCACCGGCATCCCCTTTGCAATGGCTGCAAAGCTGGCCAGGCCCGACAAAAAGGTCTTGCTCCTGCAGGGAGACGGATCATTTGGGTTCAATGCCATGGAGTTCGATACCATGGTCCGGCACAATATCCCGGTGGTGTGCGTGGTGAACAATGATACCGCATGGGGCATGATCAAGCACAGCCAGGAGCTTTCCATCGGGTGCGACCGGCTCCAGTGCTCAGAACTGGGTGAGCGCCATTATGAGAAGATGGTTGAAGGTCTCGGCGGTTACGGTGAATTCGTCACAAAGGATGAAGATATCATACCGGCAATAAAACGGGCTTTTGAGTCGG
>JBEKLI010000328.1:0-3019 GCA_050010275.1 Desulfomonilia bacterium
GTGGAGAAATCCAGGAGCCATGAGGGCCACCAAGGCAGGTGCGATGATCTCGCCGAGGATCACTACCACCACCAGGCCGTAGAACATCAATGTCATGATCTCCTGGGCCATGCGGTAGGCACGATCTATCCCCTCACGCTCCTTGACCTCGCTGAATACGGGGACAAATGCAACACTGACCGCCCCTTCGGCCATGAATCTCCGCAAGAGATTGGGGATCCTGTTTGCAACGACAAAGGCATCGGCAAGAGGCCCTGCCCCGAGAAGCCAGGCCATCACCATGTCACGGATAAAACCAAGGATACGGCTTATAGCAGTGAGCCCACCGACCGTAATAACGTTCTTCCTGAAGCCATCCTTCATGTCGGTGGGCTCTTAAGATTGTAAAGAGGCCGTATTAAGTCCCCACGACCTTTGCCCTGATGCGGGCATCCTTTGTCTTGATATTCTCCTGATCGGTCTCCACATGGAACAAACCGAAAAAGAATTTATCAATCTGGGTTGGCTGATATCGCAATTCAACCGAAATGGACTTGCCTGCGTCCAGCTTCACCTTGCCCTGCTGGGAAACGAAAAGCACGTTTGAGGGATTTGCGGATATACTGGTAATAGTGATGGGCTCTTTACCCTTGTTCGTAATAGTGATCATCTTCTTATTTATTGAACCCACCTTTACCGGTCCGAAATCGATCTCCATAGGCACGATGGAGAGGACCTCCACGATCTTAGCATTCATGGTCAACTTCAGGACCGGCATGGCCGGATCATTGGTCTCGACCTCGATATTCTTTGTATAATCACCTCTCATATTTCTGGCGGAAATACTTACAATAAGCTTCTGCGTCTTTCCCGGCTCAATTTCCTGCCCTCCCGGGGCAGTCACTGTTGCCCCTCAACAGGGCTTGGGTTTGAATGTAAGCTTCTGGTCGCCGATATTCTTGAATATGAACTCGTGTGATAAATCCTTACCCTCGGGGATTGATCCCGCATCGTAGACAGTCTGGTCCACCTGGATCTTCGCTGCAGCATGGCAGGTGGTCTCAGTGATGAGGAAAAGGGTAAGATAATCCACGAACAAGACCACAAATCTTAAAAATTTACCCATAGAATCACCTCCG
Source organism: Desulfomonilia bacterium (assembly GCA_050010275.1). Classification (GTDB taxonomy): domain Bacteria; phylum Desulfobacterota; class Desulfomonilia; order UBA1062; family UBA1062; genus MWEI01. The sequence continues at coordinate 1,119 of JBEKLI010000328.1, forward strand.
TTTTTTATGGCTAACACAAAACCTACACGTTTTCCATAGGGTTTTGGAGACCATCTTGGGTTCGTGTTGACTTTTCATACTCGTAAGAATACATCTAAGCCATGCGCGGAAAACTGGAACACCCGAGAGGACTCATCGAGCTCATCTCTGTCGAAGTGGAGCGGATTGACAACGAGTACCGTGAATTGTGGCTGAGTTTTGAGTATACATGCCCCGGCGGTGAGTATAAATCCGCCATGGTGCTGCCCATCAGCAACTCCAAAGAGATGGCAAACTTCTTTTTCAAAGAGCTTATCAGCGAGGCCAAGCACCTCTCCGAGATTGAGAAGAACGAGACCCTGAACGTCGGCCTCTATGTGGCCAACAAGACAGACACCATGCTGCCCATAAAGAACCTGTGCCAGCGGGTCATAGATGTACTCAATACCGACGAAGATCTCCATGAAAACCGCGAATTCATAGACCTGTGCACATCAGGGTTCCATTTCAAGGAAGGCTCAAACAGTCTCAGCACCAAGGGCTTTGAGGAGCGTTTCAAGATATTCATGGGCCGCGCCACGGAAAAGATGTCGCAAGGCTACTATACCATAGCCGCAGACGACCTGGAAAAGGCGAACATCCTGTGCGCAACCAGTCCCTTCATATCAAAGCTCATCGGCATATGCCACCGTGAACTCGGGCATCTCGATCTTGCACTGGATATGTTCAACCGTGCCATGGAGCTCGGCGACAAAGAAAAGGATACCTATCTCTATCTCTCTGAGATCCATTTCTTCTTAAATGACATGGAACATGCATACGATATCCTTGAAAAGATGCTCGAAGAACATCCTGATGATATAAGGGCCCTGGTGGAGATCGCCAATATCAAGTACCAGATGGATAAGGAGTATGTCACATATCTGGACAAGGCCTATGCCATTGATGAAGATCAGACTCAAAAGACTATCCTCCAGACCTTTATGTTCAAGAAGGTCGGCGGAGGCAAGAAGATCCGCATATCCATCGAAGAGGCATCAAAGCTCCTGGGCATTCCGGAGCAGAGCATCAGGCAACTCGCCCTCAGCAACCGGATACCCGTGAGGGCATTCCCGGATAACGATGAGATGGTGCTGGACGAGAACGAGCTCAAATCATGGGCATACGTTTACAGGAGATACAAGCTTCTTCAGGATGAAATCGAGAGAGTTCACACTCACCCGGGAGGGGATAAAAATCAAGGCATGGCTCTACTTTCCTGAGCCGGCGCCGAAAGGCCTGCTTCCAGCATTAATCTTCTGCCACGGGATACCAGGCTCAAACCCAGACCCCAATGACAGGGGGTATATCCCCCTTTTCGAAGAGTTCACACACAGAGGATGTGCATGTGTCACCTTCAACTTCAGGGGATGCGGCCTCTCTGACGGCAACATCGACATGAAAGGCTGGGAAAGCGACCTGGCCTCCGTAGTCGATATGGTATTCGACAGTCCCGGCATAGACCCGAAGTCCATCCACTGCATCGGGTTTTCCGCAGGCGGGGCAATAGCCTGCAAGATCGCTGCATACCAGAAGGAGATCACGAGCCTGCTCTTAATGGCCACCCCCCAGACCTTCGCCGATATCCTCCCCAAGGACCCATCTCTCCTTCATGCGCACTTCCTCAGCATCGGGACCATTCGGGACAGCTCGTTTCCGGGTGATCTCGCCAAGTGGTACAACAATTTCCTTGAGATAAAACCCGCCCATTGGCTGCCTTTTATCTATCCCCGTCCCATAGGCATCGTACATGGAGATTGCGACGAGACCGTCCCCGTAGGGCATGCAAAGATTCTTTATGATGCGGCATGGCAGCCCAAGAAACTGACCATATTGGAAGGTGCAAGCCATCAGTTAAGAAAAGACCCCCGGATAATCCAGGT
>JBEKLI010000329.1:0-3011 GCA_050010275.1 Desulfomonilia bacterium
CGGCGTGTTCGCCCGCGCCGCTGTTGCCTCAAAACATCGACCTCGATCTGGCCTGCCTGATTTACACATCCGGCACGACCGGGGAGCCCAAGGGGGTGATGTGCGACCACAGCAACGTGGTCTTCGTGACCGACTCGATCGTCCAGTATCTGGGGAACACGGAAACCGACGTCCTGCTCAACGTGCTGCCCATGGCCTACAGCTACGGCCTCTACCAGCTGCTGGCGGCCTTCTACGTGGGAGCCACCTTGGTCCTGGAGGAGTCCTTCGCCTTCCCGGACGTGATCCTCGACCGGATGGAACAGGAAGGGGTCACGGGTTTCGCCGGAGTCCCCACGATCTATTCAGGGCTCCTTGCCAACGAGAGATTCAGAAAGATGGACCTCTCCTTTGTAAAAGGGTACTTCGGCGGTGCCGCGCCCCTGCCCGAGGACACGTTGAACCAGCTCAAGGAACTCCACGGTGCGATCATCTACGATGTGTACGGCGCTACGGAAAACACGGCCTTTGCCACCGCAACCCCCTGGGGAGGAAAGGTGAAGATCGGCACGGTGGGAGTCCCCCTTCCGAGCACCGACCTGAAGATAGTGGATGTTGTGACAGGAACGAAGGACCTCCCCGTCGGGGAAGCCGGGGAGATCTGCATAAAGGGGCCGCAGGTGATGAAGGAGTACTACAAGAACCCTGCCGAGACGAATCGGGTCATCCGGGATGGATGGTTTTACATCGGCGACATCGGGTATCTCGACCAGGATGGATACCTGACCATTTCGGACCGTAAAAAGGACATGGTCATTTCCGGCGGCTTCAATGTCTATCCCAAGGAAGTCGATGAGATCCTCTTCGGGCATCCCAAGGTTTTCGAGGCCTGCTGCATCGGCATCCCCGATCAGTACAGGGGAGAATCCCTGAAGGCATTCATCGTCCTGAAGCCGGGTGAGGATCTTGCGGAAGAGGAGGTGATTTCCTTCTGCAAGGGAAAGATGGCGTCTTACAAGGTTCCGAAGGAGGTGGAATTCATCGGCGAGCTTCCCAAGAGCGCTCTCGGCAAGATCCTGAGACGCGAGCTCAGGGAGATCGATAAGAAGAAGAGGGAAGGGAAGTCATGACGGAGAATATGCCGAACTTCAACACGTTAATTTTTCAGGAAATAGAACCGCACATCGCTCTGGTCACCATGAACCGTCCGGATCATCTCAATGCCATAAACTTGGAGATGCTCAGGGATTTCGGCAGGCTCTTCCAGGCATTGTCGCAGAACGACGCCATACGGGTTCTCATCGTGACCGGTGCGGGCCGGGGATATTCCTCGGGCGCGGATCTGAACGACGCCGTGACCCACAAGGACTCAGATGTATTCGCCGATCCGGAGAAGTTCCTGAAAAGCGTCCAGGAGATTTACTCCTCTCTCATAACCGGCATGAGAAAGATTCCCCAGCCCATCATATCGGCCGTGAACGGCCCGGCTGCAGGGGGAGGCTTCTGCATGGCCCTGGCGAGCGATATCCGCGTAGCCGGCACGGAAGCATATTTTCTCGCGTCCTTCATCAACATCGGGCTTTCGGGCGGCGAGCTGGGATCCTCCTTCCTCCTCCCGAGACTCGTTGGGCTTTCCCGGGCAGCGGATATACTCTATACGGGCAGAAAGGTCATGGCCGACGAGGCGGAGAGGATCGGCCTTGTGAGCAGGGTGGTGCCGGGCAAGGAGTTGATGGAGGCAGCCCTGTCCTATGCCCGGGCGATGGCGGGGAAGAGCGTGGGAGGATTGAAGCTGACAAAGCAGGTGCTGGACGAAAATCTCAATGCTCCGTCGCTGCAGGCAGCTATGAACCTGGAGAACCGGAACCAGACCATCATGATATTCTCGGGAGAGTTCTTCAAGCTCATCCAGTCCTTCCAAAAAGGTGTCGGGTCTTGACAATTGATGATTCTTCACCGAGGTGCAATGAATCACCCTTCGGCAGGGCCGGGTTCTGCTTTTCGATTCCTGCATCCCGGACGTGGTCCGTCTTTCCTGGAGAGTACAAAAGGGTGTCAATCGATCTGCGTATCGGGAACTGCACCGGGAAGAACAAGCCCATAGATGATGTTCGATTTCATCGTGCCGGTTGCCCCGGAGATCAGCATGGACGAAATGATCGTGCTCTACATGGAGTATCTGGAAAAATATTGCGCGTTCGAACCCCGGTTCAGGACTGCGGGCGCGGACAGAGTCCTTACCACCCTCTCAGAGTGCACGGCCGAGATGCAGGCCCGGTGCTGCGTACAAACGGGCTGAAAGTGTAAAGCAGCCTGATATTTGTTTTACGGTCCGCCTCCTCATTCGTCGATCCGGATTTTAGTTGTTGCCGCACCGCGCCTGCATGGCTGCGATGTCTTCAGGGGCAAGCCCCTTGCAATCGGACATAATCCGGTAATACATGATGGAGCCGGGATTTTTGCTGTGCTCGAGACCCTGCGCATGGCCGAGCTCGTGGGCCAGCGTACGCACAAGCATGTTGCGGCTGCTGAAAGAATAAATGGTTATGCTTTCCCTGAACATTGACCTCTCATAGCGGCCGGAAGCGATCTCTCCGGTCATTTCGTTGCTTGTGTTATTGTAGCTCATCACCTGCGAATTGTGGTCTGAGGCAATGGAGGCGATATCTGCAACAATATTGTTCAGGTCATCCACCGTCTTCTGCAGGTCTGCCTGTTGAGCCTTAAGGCCTTCCAGATCGGCATCGAGGGACTGCTTCTGCCCGGAAAGACTTTGAAAGGTTCCCCTGGAGACGGTGTCATTTGTATCCGCTGCATCAAGCTCGGCCCTGTAGGCATTCAGGTGCCTCATATATGCTTCATATTGCGCTGAATAGGCGGCATTCTTCCGCGCCACCTCGGGTTTCAGATCATTGTACAGGGACATGAGCTCATCATACGATGCCTTTGCATTGTCTATGCCCCTGCCGATGTTTTTCAGCTTGTCCGTTACTGCCTGCCGGTTGTCATACACCAGGTCTATCTCGATGGAA
>JBEKLI010000330.1:0-2978 GCA_050010275.1 Desulfomonilia bacterium
AAGGCGGCCCAGGCGGTCAAAGCATCCGTGCCTTCTTCACGCTGATCAATACCGCAATCGAGTATCTTACCGATGAATGTTTTTCTTGAGTGCCCTGCCAACAAGGGCATGTGAAGCGACTTAAACTCGGCAATATGGCGCACAATGGAGAGGTTTCCCTGAAGGTCCTTGCCGAAACCCAACCCAGGGTCGACGATGATAGACTCAGGGGATATGCCTGCATTCAGGCAGGCCTCGATCCTCTCGTCTAAGAACATATAAATTTCGCTTATTATGTCTTCATAATGTGTATTGTCCTGCATGGTCTTGGGCGTGCCCCGCATGTGCATGAGGATGACCCCGCAGCCGCTGTGGTGTGCGAGTGACACCATATCTGGATCGCCTCTGAGGGCCGTTATATCATTGATAATGGATGCCCCGGCATGAAGTGCGGCTTTGGCAACAGTTGCCTTGGTTGTATCGATACTGATGGGGATGTCGAGAACAGAGGCCAGTTGTTTGATTATGGGTACTATCCTAAATGCTTCCTCGTGCGCATCTACGTTCTGAGATCCGGGCCGGGTTGATTCACCCCCCACATCGATGATCTCAGCGCCCTGCTTAACCATCTCCAAAGCATGTTCTAAGGCTGGTCCAGGTTCTAGGAACTTCCCACCATCGGAAAAGGAATCAGGTGTCACGTTCAGGATCCCCATGATTACCGGCAATTCTTTCCACTCCAGGTTTTTGCCGCAGAGATTGAGCGTGAGGGGGCCATTTTCAGAGAACACCTGTTCGCGGATGCTTTCAGCCAGTGGCTCCAGGCCCGGCTGAAGTTTGAGCTTGTCCATAAGGAGCCTGAAATGCCGCAGGTCACCCATGATAACACAGTCCGAGGTCTCCACCTTTCCTGAGATCACATGCCTGTGGACCGCTACATCCCCGCCGATGGAGAGCATACTCTGCTTAAGTATGTTGGCTGCGTAGAGTTTAACCCCCCTGAGCAGGAGGTTTACGTGATGGAGTTTGGGAATCAGGTAGGGCAACGAAGCCGGATCGACTCCACAGGCGAGCAGGTTATCTTTGTCCGCTTTAGAGAGCAGCCTAGCTTGCAGCAGCCCCTTCCTGGACGATCTTGTCGATCTCTGCGCCATCGATGACCTCTTTTTCCAGCAGGGTCTGTGCGATCTTGTGAAGGAAGTCCAGATTACCTTCAACAATCGAGCGGGTCTTGGTGTAGCAGTCCATGATGATGGCCTTCACCTCTTCATCGATCTTCTGGGCTGTCAGCTCGCTGTAGTCGACCCTCTTGGAGATTTCTCTACCCAGGAAAATCTCCTGCTCAACTTTACCGAAGCTCAAAGGACCCAAGGTGCTCATGCCCCATTCGGTGACCATGTGCCTGGCCATATCGGTGGCCCGTTCGATATCGTTCCCAGCACCGGTAGTCAAGCAGCCTAAGACCAGCTCTTCGGCAACCCTCCCACCCATGAGAACGGAAATGGTTGCCAGCAGGAAGTCCTTGCTGTAGGTATGCCTGTCATCGATCGGGAGCTGCTGGGTTATGCCCATGGCGCGTCCTCTGGGGATGATGCTTACCTTGTATACCGGGTCTGCATTCGGTAGTTTCTTTGCTACAAGGGCATGGCCTGCTTCGTGGTATGCGGTGGTCTTCTTCTCCTCTTCGGAGATCACCATGCTCTTACGCTCCACGCCCATGAGGACCTTGTCCTTGGCCATCTCCATGTCTTCCATCATTACCTTTGTCCGATTTTTGCGGGCAGCAAGGAGGGCAGACTCATTTACGAGATTAGATAGATCAGCCCCTGAAAAACCGGGTGTGGCCTTGGCAAGTATTGCCAGATTGACATCATCAGCCATAGGGATATTGCGAGTGTGGACCTTGAGGATACCCTCTCTGCCCTTGACGTCCGGGCTTGCGACAACCACCTGGCGGTCGAATCTTCCAGGACGGAGCAGGGCAGGATCAAGAACGTCAGGACGATTGGTGGCTGCCATGAGGATAACCCCTTCATTGGATTCAAACCCGTCCATCTCCACGAGGAGCTGGTTTAAGGTCTGCTCTCGTTCATCATGGCCGCCGCCGAGGCCGGCACCTCTGTGCCTGCCGACGGCATCGATCTCATCGATGAAGATGATGCATGGGGCATGCTGCTTGCCCTGAGCAAAAAGGTCACGCACACGCGACGCGCCTACACCCACGAACATTTCCACAAAGTCGGAGCCCGACATGCTGAAGAAAGGAACCCCCGCTTCACCCGCCACTGCCTTTGCCAGCAGGGTTTTGCCTGTACCCGGGGGGCCCAGGAGCAGTACGCCTTTGGGTATCCGCCCGCCGAGCGATGTGAACCGTTTTGGCTCCTTGAGGAATTCGATGATCTCCTCCAGCTCCTCCTTTGCCTCATCCACACCGGCTACATCCGCAAAGGTGACCTTCATTTTGTCCTGGGTCATGAGCCTGGCCTTGCTCCTGCCGAAGCTCATGGCCTTGGTTCCACCGGTTTGCATCTGCCTCATGAAGAGGACCCATACACCAATGAGCAACAGCATGGGGATCCATGAGATTAAGGCGGAGAGGTACCAGGGGGATTCATCCTTTGGTTTTGCGGTAATAGAGACGTTCTTTGCCGTAAGCCTCTCAACGAGCTTCGGATCATCCGGCGTATAGGTATCAAAGATTTTTCCGTTTGCCAGCACGCCTTTGATCTCGCTGCCTTGAATGGTGACTTCCTTTATCTCGCCTTTATCCAAAACCTTAAGAAAGTCGCTGAAGGCTAATGTCGAAGTCTGTTTAGCTGGTTGATTAAAGAGGTGGAAGAGCATCACCCCGATGAGTGCGATGACCACCCATAGGGCTACTGTTTTAATCAAGCTGGTGTTTGAGTTCATGCAGAGCTCACTGTTTTGCGTTTAGCTTCGCTGCTGGCAAGGGGCCTAGGGAGGCTAGTAAAATATTTGCTAACTCCCGATAATTTTCA
>JBEKLI010000331.1:0-2975 GCA_050010275.1 Desulfomonilia bacterium
TTTCCCGGGTTTGTCCGATTTGTCGGATTTATGAGAATCGGGTATCAGTCTCCATTCACTCGTCTGCCAATTGTCCTTATGTTTAACATCAGAGACCCAGGGTGGAATAGTTATGCACAGATATTTGGCCAGAGAATAGGCATAAGGCTCATACATGCGGCGCAGATCTCTCAGTTTCTGGTCAGTATCCTTTCCCTCACGCAGTTGCAACCCCGCTGCTGAAAGAGTGGAGCGCAAATGTGCAAGAACATGCTCGGGAAGGCGGTCATACTCCGGCTCCTGCGGGGGGGTGCTTAAGACTATTGAGAGATCGACAACGGCATGCCGGGCCATGGCAAACGTTAATTCAGCTTGCCTGGCACAGGCATCTTCCACACCAACGATGGTAAGCGCACAGGTATCCAGAATCGCCGTAAGGGCGCCCAGCCAGGATTGGTTATCATGTTGTGAACGGAAAAAAGCAAGGGTCGGATATGACAAATGGATCTCAAGCAGTTCAGCAGACCATCGCTCCCAATCGTGGAGAAGCTGAAACAGCGTATCCAGGCCTTTGTCATGGCTGTGCCGAAGGAATATCTCGGCAGCTGTGGGTGGGGAACCTGCCCGTGCATCCAACAGGGAAATGTTTATCTCCCTTTGGGTAAACGACTGATTAAGTGCCGGGAGGTATCCGATGATGAGCGCGAGAAAGGCAAAGCCCATTCCTGCTTCAACCACGGTGAGGAACCTGGCAAACGGGGTGTGGGGGATGACATCACCCAACCCGAGTGTGAAGAATGTGGTACCGCTCAGATACAGGTCCATACCGAACCCGGGATATCCTTCTGCAGCATGAATTGCGGAAGCTTGTGCAAAGTGCAGGAGGGCAAAGCCGACGATCAGGCCTCCGGCCCAGATGCTCAGTAAAAGCAGGAGAGAAAGCGGGCCATAGTAGCTCAGGTAGGTTTCACGGTATCTGTCTGAAACTATGGAACGGGACAATCTTGACCACGGCAGCCATGTGAAACGAAAGAAAAGACGGGCAAGTCGAATGCGGCGGATCACCCGACGCGGAAGAAGGATCGTCTCGAAGGCATCACCGAGGATGATGGCGATGAGCCCGGCACCCAGAACTGCCGACAAAATCGTCATCTATACTCCGGGCGGTATTCATTTTGCCTGATGTGACAGCCGTCATGAACCGCGAGATCGCACATGAATTTCATATCTCTGTCTGTCCTTAAATCTTTGATGTTCAGGTATAGAATAAAGTCACAGAGAGCATTTTCAAGCTCTCCTTCCTGAACCCGGCTGTGAAGGGACAATTTAACCCTACTTCATCCGATTCACAATTTTTACGGATGCCACCCATTGCCTCCGGTGCTGCTGCCTATTATTTGTCTGTAAAGCGCCTGGTAAATCAGGAGGTCTTATGGACGCTCATAAGATGTACAGATACCGGTACAAGGTCAAGATATTGAATGCAACCGGCTGCGGGCCGGTGCACAGGGACCGGGTCGTATCCAGGCATATCTCCTTGGAAAATGCGAGGAAGGCCAAGGGCAAAATTGTAAGCGCCGAGCAAGGTGGAGGGATCACATCACCATACTATATATGGGACGAGCTCGAGCAGAGGATAATAGAATTCTAAAAAAAGGAGGGAAAGATGGCAAAATATGGCTTCATAGCGCAGTTCGAAGATACCGAAGGCAACCGGGTCTCTTTACACTCAAATAAATAGTCTGGAAAATACGGAGACGAAAGATCCGCTATGAATCTGAGGAAAAGAGATTGGGGGGTAATTGCAGGTGAAGCAGGTCTGTTCTTCATCGTCCTCATAGTTTTATACCTTGATGAGTATGTCGATCTGCCTTACCATATGCTCGGGGCTGCACAGACACCATACAGGCCTCAGGAATACGTCCTTGAGTCACTTTCGGTCCTTGTTGTCGCCATAATCGTCATCATGGTAACCTATATCATTCTACGGAGAACCGCACGTCTTGAGCGATTCTTAAGGGTCTGCGCCTGGTGCAGAAAGGTATGGGTGAATGAAAAATGGGTGAGCTTCGAAGAATACGCACTGAAACGGCACTCACTGAAATCCAGCCACGGCATCTGTGACGAGTGTGTGGACAGACTCGAGAAAAAGGCCGAACAAAAGAAGGCTGACAAGCAAGAAGGCTCATAGTACTTCTATAAGTAATTCATTGCATAATGTTGACATCATCTTTGTTCTCACCCATTGTATGCGTCGTATGTGTGAACCCGTCAAAGGAGGATCGTAACAATGAAGATCATGGCCATAAACGGAAGTCCCCGGAAAAGCCAGAGCCGTACCGGCCAGATTCTCAGAGAGGTCCTCTCCGGGGCTGAAGGTGCCGGTTCCGATATTGAATACATAGATATAACCACCCTGAATATAGACTGCTGCATCGGATGCGACCAATGCCATCATCTGGGCCGGTGTGCCCGGAATGACGACTTCAATGACCTGTTTGAAAAGCTGCTCGCCAGTGACGGCCTTATTCTCGGCAGCCCCGTATATATCTTCCAGGTCACGGCACAGCTCAAGGCCTTCATAGACCGCCTCGGCCATGCCATCCACTGCCAGCGCCTGCTGGGCAAGTACGGTGCAGTGGTAGCCACCGCCGGCGGCTCCGGGCAGGTTGAGACCGCAGATTACATGGAATCCCTCCTGAACCGTATGGGCGTTCAGTGTACGGGCCGGGTGGCCTGCACCCTGGATGACGGCCTTGTCCCGGCCGGGTCGGATGTCATGAGGCGCTCAAGAGAGCTTGGCCAAACCCTTGTATCGGCTATCAGTGAGAAGAAGGATTTCCCCGAACAGCTCCACACATTATCCCAGATGCGCCAATATTTCTGTAATATCATGATAAAGCGGAAAGAACGGTGGGACTGGGAATATCAATATTGGCAGGAAAAGCTCTGGCTGTAGCAGGGGAGAAAAGGGAGGTTTGCTATGCAGTTTGAAT
>JBEKLI010000332.1:0-2960 GCA_050010275.1 Desulfomonilia bacterium
TTATTTCTTGCGTGCTCTTCGGGCCAGCTGAGATGAAAGGAGAGCTTTGATGGCGGAGAGTGAATACCATGTAATCGAGCTCGTCGGGACAAGCTCCGAGTCATGGGAGATGGCGGCGGCGGCCGCAATTGAGACTGCCTCAAAAATGTTGAGGGACACTCGGATCGCCGAGGTGGTTCAGCTGGACATGCAGACGGATGACAACAACAAGCCTGTATACCGGGCGAAGTTAAGGGTGTCTTTCAGGTACCATCTTATCTTTTCCCTTACACCGAAGTTTCATAAACGTTCAAACCACTGGTAGCCTTGTCGATTTTGGTGTTGGAGTATACACTTATATATATGGGCGGCTTTATCAGGGTGACAGAAGAGATGAAAGGAGAGCATTTATGCCAGAGAGCGTCTACAAGGTGATCGAGATTATTGGGACTAGCCCGGTGTCATGGGAGAAGGCGGCTGAAGCGGCAATCAAGATAGCTTCGAAGTCAATAAAGGACCTGCGCATCGCCGAGGTGGTTGAACTGGACCTTCAGATCGAGAACGGCAAGGTGAGCAACTACCGCACGAAATTGAGCATCTCTTTCAAATACCAGGGCAAAGGGTAAGCCGGGCCCGCATGTAGGGGTCATTCCCGGCCGGGCCGCACAATTGCGGCAGCCCATGGAAGAACGGAGCTCTACAATCGTGTTCCATGCATTGTGGACTTCGCTCCTCATACGGTTTTCCTCGCTGAGATTGCAGGACTCATGGTAAGGTAAAGCCATTGGTGCAGGCTTTACCATATTAAATTGTGCAATCGGCCATAGCCATGCAAATTATTCAAACGAGGAGAGGGGGTTCTTAAGTCTATGCCTAGGGGGATAAAGATGCTCAAGAAAATTCTTCTCTCAGCAATGCTGCTGACCTTTACCGTTTCGCTGTCCGCACAGGATTTGAAGCCGATCAAACTCCCGCCGCCACAGCTCGACGGAGGTAAAACGTTGATGCTCTCGTTGAAGGAGAGAAAATCAACACGATCGTTCAGCACGATCAAATTGCCTCTGAATGTGCTTTCCGATCTGCTCTGGGCAGCCTGCGGGATAAACCGTCCCGAAACCTCTCGGCGTACCGCGCCGTCCGCCTCGAACTGGCAGGAGATAGACATTTATGTGGCCACATCCGACGGTCTCTTTCTTTATGATGTGAAGGAGCATGCCCTGAACCCAATCCTTCATCAGGACATCCGATCCCTTACCGGCAAACAGTCTTTCGCAGGCGAGGCACCGGTGAACCTGGTCTATGTTGCCGACTTCTCGAGAATGGGCGGTGCGAATGCCGAGGAAAGGAGTTTTTACTCCGCAGCCGATACGGGTTTCATCAGCCAGAATGTGTATCTCTATTGTGCCTCCGCCGGCCTGGAAACGGTCGTAAGGGGTTCCGTCGAGAGGGACGCATTGGCGTCAGTCATGAAACTGCGCAACAACCAGAGAATCATTCTGGCTCAGACTGTGGGTTATCCGGCGGGGTTTATCGCCAGGAAGGGCCCCGGTGTGTTCAACCTCAACAAGGTATCGTACGAACAGCTCAAAACGTTCCCCTTGATAACCGAGCCGATTGCAAGAAGAATTGTCGATTATCGGTTCACCTACGGTCACTTTAACAGCATCAATGACCTCATTAAGGTAAGGGGGGTGACCTGGAAACTTATCGATAAGATCAAGCCATATCTTGTACTCGAAGGGGATACGACTTTCGAACTTACAAATTTTAGAAATACAGGGAGCTAAAGAACAGCATTCCTGGAGAGGATTTGTGTGCAATGGTTATTATCCATGTCTTTGTCCGCGTGAAGCAAGAGGCAATCGAGGCATTCAAGGACGCATCGAGGGAAAATGCAAGAAACAGCGTGTTGGAGCCTGGCGTTGCGCGATTTGATGTCATGCAACAGAATGATAACCCTGAGAGGTTCCTGCTCGTGGAGGTCTACCGGTCAGAGGTTGCGACATCACAGCACAAGCAGACATCCCATTACGAACAATGGAGGGATACGGTGGATTCAATGATGGCAGAGCCGAGGTACAGCACCAGGTATACAAACGTTTTTCCCGAAGATGCAGCTTGGTGATACATGATATCACAAGGAATAATCCATTTTTAAGAGGTCTACTACCATGCGTTTCGAGTTCGCCACTGCCGATAGGATCATCTTCGGCCCGGGCAGCATCAATGAGATCATCGATGTCGCCTCTTCCATGGGGAAAAGGTGCCTGGTCGTCACCGGAAAGAAGGGACTCAGGTGGTCCCAACTACTCGATAGGCTCAGAAACAGATACATCACCCCCATCATCTATTCCGTACCTAAAGAACCAACGACACAAACGGTTATGCAGGGGGTTTTTGTTGCACGTGAGAACGCATGCGACTGCGTCATCGCCATAGGAGGCGGCAGTGTCATAGACTCGGGCAAGGCCATAGCAGCACTTCTTACGAATACGGGTGATCTCTCCGACTACCTTGAGGTTGTGGGCAAGTCCATGCCGCTCACAAGGCCGCCGGCCCCGTACATTGCAGTTCCAACGACAGCCGGCACCGGCAGCGAGGTGACGAAAAATGCGGTCATCATCTCCGAAGAGCATGGTGTAAAAGTGAGTTTGCGCTCCGCCTTCTTGCTTCCGCGCCTGGTCATAGTGGATCCTGAACTCACCCATTCACTATCCCCTGAGGTCACTGCAAGCACCGGCCTTGATGCCCTTACACAACTTCTGGAATCCTATGTCTCAAACAGCGCGAACCCCTTGACCGACAGTATCTGCCGGGAAGGTCTTGAGCGAGCATCAAGGTCCCTCAAGGCAGCATACGAGGACGGCAGCAATGCAGCGGCCCGGGAAGACATGGCACTGGCGAGCCTCTTCAGCGGGATTGCCCTGGCCAATGCAAAGCTCGGGGCGGTCCACGGATTTGCAGCGGCAGCAGGAGGCCAG
>JBEKLI010000333.1:0-2959 GCA_050010275.1 Desulfomonilia bacterium
CCTCATGTCCTTCGGCGCCCAGTATCGGGTTGTGCAGACGAGCATGTCCGGACAAATCTTCATGTTAGGCGACTACATCTTTCCCAAAGCGCAGACCTATGGATTGATTACGACAATCGTCACCTCAGGTCTCCTGCTCTGGTTCCTCAAATACACCAAGATGGGAAAATCCATCAGGGCCGCTTCGCTTGACCGGGATGCAGCAAGCCTCATGGGCATCAATCAGTACCGTGTCTACAATATAGCCTTCGGTATAGGGGCCGCCATCGCAGGGATCGTCGGATGCGTCTTGATTCCATTCTATTATGTGTTTCCCTCGGTGGGGGTTGTCTTCGACGTGAAGTGCTTCATCATCGTGGTCTTGGGAGGTCTGGGGAGCATCCCCGGGGCACTCATCGGCGGTCTAATTATCGGGCTCATCGAGTCTTTATTCGCCCAGTACATGGCCTCCACATGGACCGAGCTCATCGTCTATGTGGTATTCCTGGCAGTGCTGTTCATCAGACCGGCCGGCCTCTTCGGTGAAAAGAGGGATTGGTAAGAAAGGAGACAACGAAGATGAATGCTTCGTCAAAAAGAAAAACTATCGATACCATACTGAAGATCGTGTTGGCCAGCGTCGTATTCACGCTGCCTTTATGGATGACAAGCCCCACCTACCTCCAGATCCTCATCCTGTTGTTCTTCTATGCCTACCTTACCACCTGCTGGAACTTGGTGGGCGGATTTGCCGGGGTGCTGCCGCTGGGGCATTCCGCCTATGTGGGTATCGGCGCTTATACCTCCACGGTCCTGTTCATGACCTATGGCCTGAGCCCCTGGCTCGGGATGTTCGTGGGTGGAGTCATTGCAGCCATCGTGGGTCTCATCATCGGCATACCCACCCTGAAACTTCGGGGGGCATACTTCGCGCTGTCCACCATGGCATTTGGTGAAGGGGTACGGGTGCTGGTGGAGAATACCATGAAACTCGGGCCCTTCGAGATCAACGGCCCCCGCGGCATAAGCGTCCCACTCAAAGTGGGAACCCCTATGGAAAACCTGATCAACTACCAGTTCGTGGACAAGCTCCCATACTACTACATCATCCTCATCCTGCTCTGCATCGCTATCTTCATCACCTGGTACGTTTCAAGAATCAGGCCAGGCTACTACATCATCGCAGGTGGCGAAGAACCCGAGGCTGCCCAGGCCTTAGGTATAAACGTGGCGAGGTACAAGGAGATGTTCATGGCGCTGAGCTGCTTCTTAACTGCTTTCGCCGGCACCTTCTACGCCCAGCTCAACCTGTACTTCTTCCCTAAGGGGATCCTGAGCCTGGATTTCTCCTTTGAGCTCGCATTCATTGCACTCATCGGCGGCCGAGGCACCATCGCAGGCCCGGTCATCGGGGCGCTGCTCTTGAGGCCTGTGGGAGAATTCTCCCGGATCTACCTGAGCGCGTTCCTGCCGGGCCTCCATCTGGTGATCTACGGGCTCGTCCTGATCCTGGTCATGCTCTTCCAGCCCAGGGGCTTGGTGGAGCCGCTGACAAGGTTCTACAACTGGATCCTCGACAAGCTAAGCGGTGAAAGAAAGGAGGTCAAGACGTAACATGGCATATCTCGAGATCAACAACGTATCCAAGCACTTCGGTGGGCTCAAGGCCGTCGACGAGGTAAGCATCAAGATCGAGAAGAGCCAGATCTACGGCCTCATCGGACCCAACGGCGCAGGCAAGTCGACCCTGTTCAACTGTGTGGCAGGCACGTACGCCCCGACCTCAGGCACCATCCTCTATAAGGGGGAAGACATCACAGGATCAAAGCCCTGGAACGTCTGCAAGAGAAAGATCGCCCGCACCTTCCAGATTGTGAAGCCGTTCCAGACCAAAACAGTGCTCTACAATACCATGGTCGGTGCATTCATCAATACCGCAAGCACCTCGGAGGCTAAGGACAGGGCTATGGAGGTCCTCAAGAGATTCCAGCTTGGCGATAAATGGAACGTCCAGGCAAAGAACCTCACCATTGCAGACCGCAAGCGCCTCGAGATCGCCCGGGCAATGGCCACCGAGCCTGATATGTTCCTCATGGATGAGAGCATGGCGGGCTTAAGACCCAATGAAGTTGACGAGATGTTGGATGAGATCCGGAAGATCAGGGACAGCGGTGTCACTATCTTCATGATCGAACACATCATGAGGGCTATCATGTCGGTATCCGACAGAATCACTGTTATCCAGTTCGGCAAGAAGATCATGGACGGCACACCGCAGGAAGTCTCGAAAGACGAGCGGGTCATCAAAGCATACCTGGGGGAAAGTTATGGCGCTGCTTGATATCAAAAACATCAACTGCTACTACGGCGATGTGCAGGTCATCTACGATGTGTCCATGCACATCGATGAAGGCGAGGTCATCAGCCTCATCGGCGCCAACGGCGCCGGTAAGTCGACCATGCTCAGGACCATATCCGGGCTCATGCGAGTGCGTTCCGGGGAGATCATCTTCGAGAACCAGCCCATCCACAACCTGCGACCCGAAAAGATCGTGGAAAGGGGCATCATTCAAGTCCCCGAAGGAAGAAAGCTCTTCAGCCTGATGACGGTGAAAGAAAACCTCGATGTTGGTGCCCACAACTCCAGGGCATATCCACATAAGAATGAAACCATAAAGGACATCTATAAACTGCTGCCAAGGCTCGAAGAGCGGGAAAAGCAGCAGGCAATAACCCTTTCCGGCGGCGAACAACAGATGGTGGCAATAGGCAGGGGGATGATGGCCAAACCCAAGATCCTCATGCTCGACGAGCCCTCCCTCGGTCTGGCACCGGTCCTCATCAAGGAAATCTTCACCACAATCCGTAAGATTGCAGATCAGGGTACTACAGTGCTCATGGTGGAACAGGACGTGCAGCACTCGTTGAGCCTGTCAGACCGAGGGTATGTGCTTGAGCACGGACGCATCGTCATGGAGGG
>JBEKLI010000334.1:0-2958 GCA_050010275.1 Desulfomonilia bacterium
ATTCAGACTTATCGGTTATAATTGTATTTGAATGAAGGAAAACATTGTGAGACGAAGGTGCCGGGTTCTTTGAACAAATTATTCGGGATCCAATAACATCTTCATCCTCACCCTTGATTTTTTTAACTCCCGGAATATCTTATTAAAAAGCACCACATTTTGTTGTTACTTGAAGGGAGAAACTGCATGGGGACTTTTCCGGAATATGACCGGTATGACGCACTCGGCCTGGCCGAGCTCATCAGGAAAAAAGAAGTTACGCCAGGAGAACTCTGCGAAGAGGCTATCACCCGCATAGAAAGCATCAACCCAAAGATCAATGCAGTAATCTTAAGGATGTTCGACATAGCCCGGAATACTGTCAAGGGCAAGCTGCCCCAAGGGCCGTTTACCGGCGTGCCATTCCTCATTAAAGACCTGATCGCCTCCTATGCAGGCGTCCCTCTGACCATGGGGAGCAAGGCCTACAAAAACTACATTCCCGCTCAGGACAGCGAGTTGATGAAGCGCTACAAGGCTGCGGGTGTGGTGATACTCGGCAAGACCAACACCCCTGAATTCGGCCTCATGGGTATCACCGAGCCGGAACTGTATGGCCCGACCCGCAACCCATGGAATCCGGAACACACGCCGGGCGGATCGAGCGGCGGATCAGGTGCGGCTGTTGCAAGCGGCATGGTACCTTTTGCCTCCGGCGGCGATGGCGGAGGCTCCATACGCATCCCCTCTTCTTACTGCGGGCTATTCGGGATGAAGCCCACAAGGGGACGGAATCCTACAGGCCCGGAGTACGGCCAGATATGGCAGGGCGCTGCAGTGGAGCATGTGATCACACGCTCAGTGAGGGACAGTGCAGCCATGATGGATGCCGTAAACGGGCCCGATGCAGGTGCCCCATATATCATACCGAAACCTGAGAGGCCGTATCTCGATGAATTAAACCGCGAACCAGGCCCCTTGAAAATCGCCTTCACAAAGAAATCACCCCTGAATGCAGGGGTACATCCTGAATGTCAAAAGGCGGCGGAAAATGCTGCAGCCCTCCTGACAAGCCTGGGGCATCGGGTGGAGGAAGCAGAACCGGATATCAACGGTATTGCCCTGGCCAAGAGTTATTTTACCATGTACTTCGGGGAGATTGCGGCCGATATTCAAGACCTCAAAACGGTGCTGGGGAGAAAGGCGAAACCTTCGGACGTGGAAGGCCCGACCTGGGCGCTCAAGCTACTCGGGGATGCATTCACAGCGGGGGAGTTCGTGTATGCAATAAGGCAGTGGAATACCTTTTCCCGGCAGATGGGCCTCTTCCATCAGAAATATGATCTCTATCTCACTCCTACCACGGCTTACCCCCCGGTGAGGATCGGGGAACTGAAACCAAAACCCATAGAAGAATGGCTTATGAAAATCACCAATTCGCTGAACCTGGGCAAACTGATACGCCTTTCAGGTATTGCCGACAAGCTCGCCATTGAAAGCCTGGCCAAGACGCCATACACACAGCTTGCTAATCTTACCGGCCTGCCTGCCATGTCGGTGCCATTGCACTGGACCGCGGATGGCCTGCCCTGCGGGGTGCAGTTCATAGCACGCTTCGGGGATGAGGCAACACTCTTCAGACTCGCAGCCCAGCTCGAAAAGGCCCAGCCCTGGTTCGACAGGAGACCAAAACTGTAGACTCCTGCCGAACATAGCCGGGGTTTTTAGCATGTGAAAATGCCTTTTATTGTCTGGGTTGGTAATGAATCACCCGGAAAGAATTGGTCTGGGCTTCTGCTAGATTTGCAAAATTTCTATCGATTATCGTACTCTTTGAATAATATTTTATGGTAACCTTAATGTTGTGGTATGTGTTGAATTAATACAAACAAGAGGAGGTCCCATCAATGGAAAAACCCTGGCACAGGCACTATGACTACAACGTCCCCACCAGCATCCGCTATCCGAGGATCCCTGCCCAGATACTCTTCCAGTTGCCTGTAGGGGCATTTCCGGACAAGCCCTGTGTAAATTTCTACGGGACCGAGTACACCTTCTGGCAGATGCGGGGGCAGATGCTCCGCTTGGCGAATGCGCTCGGCAAGCTCGGCGTGAAGAAGGGAGACCGGGTGGGCATCCATCTGCCCAACTGCCCCCAGTTCCCCATTTCATACCTGGCTACATTATCTTTAGGCGCTATTGTGGTGAACATGAACCCGCTCTATACGACAAGTGAGCTCAAGCACATCATGGAGATCACCGGGATGGAGACACTGATCACCTTCGACACGGTGTTGCCCAATATCCGTCTGCTGGCCACGGAGGTCGGGCTGAAGAGGATCGTGGTGACCAGGGTGACGGACTATATCAATGGTTTCAGCGTGAGTACGGCCAAAGACCTGGACTTGAACAAGGATGAAGGCTGGTATCACTTCTCCGAGCTTATCGAAGGTACCACCGAAACGTTTCTGCCCCGTATAGCTTTCAATCCCGACGACCCGGCCATGATCCAGTTTACCGGTGGCACCACTGGAGTCCCTAAAGGAGCCTTGCTAACACACGCGAATATCGTGGCTGCAACCTTTCAGGCCTCCCAGTGGGGAAATCCAACCATAGGTCTCATACCCATTGAAAAGCGAAACGTCTTGAGCGTGCTTCCCTACTTCCACGTGTACGGCAACATCGTGGCCATGAACTGGTCTTTTTTGACTTGCGCCACCCAGATCCTGGTCCCCCGCTTTGACATCGACGAGATCATGGGTATCATTGCCAACTTTGATATGATTTCCTTCTTCCCGGCAGTACCCACCATAATCACTGCGGTTATCAATCATCCAAGGGCAACTGAGCTGAACCTTGCCAAACGCCTCGGTTTGCTCAATTCCGGCGCCGCACCCATGCCCGTGGAGCTCATCGAGAAAGTCCAGGACATGGGCATTTACTTCAGTGAGGGGTATGGGCTAAGCGAGTCTACATCGC
>JBEKLI010000335.1:0-2949 GCA_050010275.1 Desulfomonilia bacterium
CGAGAATCCCACCAAGAAGGGCGACTTCAAAGAATTCAAGAAGGGCGATCCTGTCCCCACATTCGCCTGGCTTCAGGATGATGGTTCGACATCATCGGGAAGCTGGGTCTACTGCGGCTCCTATGCCGATAAAGGAAATATGGCGGCGCGCCGCGGCACAAAAGACGCCTCCGGTATCGGTCTCTTTTCGGAATGGGCCTGGTCCTGGCCGGTCAACCGCAGGATAATTTATAACGGCGCCTCCGTAGATCTGAATGGTAAGCCATGGGATCCCAAACGCCCCGTCATCGCATGGAATGGCGAGAAGTGGGTAGGCGATGTGCCGGACGGTGTCGGTGATCCCGGTTCGGGAAGACCGCCTTTCATCATGAAGCCTGACGGCGTGGCCAGTCTCTTTGGGCCCGGTCTGGTAGATGGTCCTTTCCCCGAGCATTACGAACCTCTCGAGTGCCCCGTGGAGAAGAACCTCCTTTCTCCACAGAAGCACAACCCCGCCATCCGCCGCTTTGACAAAGCCGACGTCGGCTCCGAGATGGATGTTTACTCCGGTGTTGAGGGTTGTGACCCGCGGTTCCCCTTCATTTGCAGCACTTACAGGGTCAGTGAACACTGGCAGACGGGTGTGCTCACCAGATGGTGCCCGTGGCTCGCGGAGATGCAGCCAGGCATGTTCGTGGAGATGAGCGTGGAGCTGGCCAAGGAACGAGGCATTAAGAATGGTGAGAAAGTAATCGTGAAATCTGCCCGAGGTGAGGTTGAGGCTACGGCCATAGTCACACCGAGGTTCAAGCCTTTCAATATCGACGGCAACATCATTCACGAAGTGGGCATTCCCTGGCATTTTGGCTGGATCACCCAGGCACGTCCGAAAAAGAAGTACGGTCCTCTGGACAAGAAGCCCCAGGTGTTTACTTACGGCGATGCGGCCAATCTGCTGACGCCGACGATTGGTGATGCCAATACCATGATACCTGAGAGCAAGGCCTTCATGGTCAATGTCGTGAAGAGGGGGTGAGATAAATGACAGAGAAAATTAAACTCTTTGATACATCGAAATGTACCGGCTGCCGCAGTTGTCAACTGGCCTGCAAGCAGTGGAATCAACTGGCGGCAAAGCAGACGAGAAATACGGGAACCTATCAGAATCCCCCTGACCTCCAGCCGAACACCTACCTTGTCATGAGATTTCAGGAGATGGAGGATCCCAAAGCAGGGGTCAAGTGGTTTTTCCGGCATCATGCCTGCATGCATTGTACTGATGCGGCATGCGTGAAGGTGTGCCCGTCGGGTGCTCTTTACTACACGGACATGAAAACCGTCGGACTGAATCGGGCAATATGCATCGCCTGCAAGGAATGTGTCACGGCCTGTCCCTTTGACATCCCCAAATACGATGACAACACCGACAAGGTATATAAGTGCGATATGTGCGAAAGCAGGATCGGCAATAATATGGAACCTGCCTGCGCCAAGGCCTGTCCGACGGGAGCGCTTGTCTGGGGAGACAAGGATAAACTGATGAAAGCGGCCTACAAGAGGGCGAAGGACTTAGGCGGCGATGCCAAGGTATACGGAGACAAGTTTGTAAACGGCACACATCTGGTATATGTGCTTCAGGAAAAGCCTGCACTATACTCTGCTCTTCCGACGAATCCCTCCGTGCCGCTCTCCATCGTGCTGTGGAAGGACGTGCTGAAACCGTTCACCCTGCTTGCGGCAGGCGGCGTTCTCGCGGGATCATTCCTGCACTACATCATCCACGGGCCCAAGACCCCGGATGAAGATGGTGCGAACAAAACGGAAGGGGGTGAATAATCATGAAGAAAGGGTTGATTCAGGCAACAGATTGGTATGAGAGATTAGTCCACTGGATGCTGGCGCTTTCCTGCCTGTTCCTGTGTCTCACGGGACTGGCCATGATGTTTCATTCACTCAACTCTATCGCGAATCTAATGGGCGGACTTACGGTCACGAAGTATCTGCATAACTTCACAGGTCTCCTCTTCGCCTTGGCGCTTCTTTTGGCCATTAAGATGTGGTGGCAAGAAGCGGGCGTTTTTTCCATGCCGGAAGATCTGGAGTGGATAAAGGTTGCCGGGGGCTACCTCTGGCATGTGGATCAAGTTCCTGAGGTGGGGAAATACAATCCGGGACAGAAAATGTTCTTCCTGGCTGTGGCCATCTTCGGTTTGGTCATGGTCATTACGGGGCTCATCATGTGGTTTCCGCTGATGTTCCCTTCATGGTTCGTGAGGTGGCTTTTCACCTTTCATGCCCTCGGGTTCGTGGTGATCTTTGCGTTCTTCTTTGTTCATCTTTACCTTGGGACTATCGGCTCTCCCGGCTCCGCACCGGCAATGTTCACTGGCTGGGTTACGAGGGCCTGGCTCAAGAAGCAGCATCCCAAGCGGTTGAAGGAGATGGAAGAGGAAGGCACGCTCGTAGTTTCCGGTGAGGAAAAGAAGGCACACTGATTTTAATATTTAGGATGAGGTAAAAGAGCGCTGTCCGTCGCGGGGCAACGCTCTTTTTTTTGTCTTTAAAATAACAGAAAGTGTCGGGCGAGACGCCAAACCTTTATGATAGCAGAATAAAGACTGACCAGGTATCCCCTTTTTTTTTGTTTCCCTTTATGTTAAATATAACACAATAAATTGAAATTATGAGACGGTATACCCTTTTCCTTCTTGCACTTTTTCTGTTGATTTATTCGTCCCCCGCTGTGGCCGCGGGGTCGCTGAATATCGCCGTTGCTGCGAATTTCATGCAGCCGTTCAAGGAGATTGCGAAGTCATTTGAATCCAAGAATCCGGTTTCCATAAGCGCCACCTTCGCCTCCTCCGGCTATCTCACCGGTCAGATCATACATGGCGCCCCTTATGATATCTTCCTGTCGGCAGATGAGGAACGGCCTGCGGCGCTCTTCCAAAAAGGCCTTGCCGAGAAGCC
>JBEKLI010000336.1:0-5726 GCA_050010275.1 Desulfomonilia bacterium
AATATCAGGATAAAGGGGAGCATTACGCCATTTAGGTAGTGTCCTAATTAGCCCTCTCAATTAAATCCCTGATAGACCAAAGTTCCTTTGTCACTCCTGCCGCCATTGCTGGCGTCATCCTTAATGTACCATGAATCCTGACAAAGTTATAATGAGCGAAATGAAGGGCAACAGCCGCTTTGAGGTTTTCAAGCTTTTTGCTAAAGGCGTTAGTTAGACGGGTAAACCTTCTCATCTGCATCCTAACGGTTAGGTTCTGCCTTTCCACAAATGAAGTACAGATTTTACTAAAATCAGGACTCCCCATAATATACTCTTTTAGGACGGAAATGACTTTGGGAGGTGAGTATCTACCCGGCCCGATGGGTTCAGCTTCATAGGATTTTACTATCTGCGCATAATCAACATTAGCACCAAAGGCAACTTCAATGGCATCCACATAGGCTTTTAGTTTATCAGAACTTATTTGAATCCGATTGCTCATACGAGATGATAAATCAGAAATGAAGGCTTGAGCGGTAGGTAGATCACGTTTACCAACTTTATAAACAGGAATCAGCTTAGTTTCTGAATCAAGAGCTATGAAGGTGTAAAAATCACCAACCCTATCAGGATCGTCATTTATACCGACATGACGTTGCTTCTTGCCAACGTAAGACCAAACCTCATCAACCTCAATGTTCTTACAGGGAAGATTGCGCATGGTTGTATCCATAATCTTCTCACAGGTATTGCCAACACTAATCATAAGACGCATGATGGTATCCCTGTGAACCCCTGTTATTCGTTCAATGGAACGGATCGAAGAACCTTCAACTAAGCCTTTAATTACCACTTCCTGCTTTTCTCTTTTTAAAATATTCATTGCAATCCTCCAAATTTTTTGATATGCTGATAAATGGAGAGCAGGGGAATTGAACCCCTAACGACCGGATGTAGAGCCCAGGTCTGGGTACCCAACCCGCTCCCCATAACCAATTTTTTAGGGAAACAGGTTGGTTCATCAACTTGTTTCCCTTTTGTTTTTGCATGTTTAGCATATTAATAGAATAATTATAATAAATTTATTATAATATGTCAAGAAAATAATGCTTGCAAATATAATAAAATTATGATAATTGATTTGAAGAAGCTGTTTGATTATAAAGATTCAAAAGGTAATGTCATGGACCTTTGGGCAACTCAAATGTCTATGCAGAAAAAAGACCGTGGCAGATTGGATGTCAAGATTGCTCTACTTGAACGAACGGAAGATAATCTGCTTCCCAAATTACTACACCGTGCACCACGATGTAGACACATAATGCATCTGGTAGTAAATGGAAAGGTAGCTCTTCGGCCAATGCTTTGCAGTGGTCCCTTTGATCATCAAAAAGAGTTTACTTTTTTATTTGGGGCAACCGAACGAGATAGAAAACTTGTTCCAAGAGATGCTCCAGAAAGAGCGGAAGAAAACAGAAATGATCTAATTCTTCATCCAGAAATACCGTTTTAGGGATTGCTGATCATCAGTATTAATAGCTAGTGTTCCTTGTTGGGTCCCAACCATTATTAAGGCTCCTCCATTGCTATCAGAGCCTTGGGTGATGACGAGTGTCGGCTGAGAAGGGATACCCGCGCCCAATGACAGGCTCCTATCAACCTTTGTTGGGCTGGAGCTGCTCCCACCCGAACTGCTTCCACCCGAGCTGCTTCCACCCGAGCTGCTTCCACCCGAGCTGCTTCCACCTGAGCTGCTTCCGCCGGAGCTACTCCCACCCGAACTGCTTCCACCTGAGCTGCTTCCGCCCGAACTGCTCCCGCTATTAAACGCAAACGCGGCCTCACCGTTCAGGTAGTTTATGGCATAGAGCCTTCCTGTTCCTGTTCCTGTACCAGCAGAACATTTGTCCGTCCCTGAAGCTGAAGATGAGGTGGGGGAATATGTCGTGAAGTATATTACTTTGTTGTAGATGATTGGCGTAGAAACCACTTTCTCCCCGGAATTCTCAAGGTTGATATACCAGCCGGAACTTGTCTGGAGCTGATTAAGAATATTATCTTTTACTGTCTGGGATACCGATGAATCCTGAAGATTGTCAGCTGACAAATCCACAAGGTTTATATCAGTAAGGGGAGTAGTATCGTTCCATGTAATAGGCCATGTATTCTTAATGGCATAGAACCGGTTGGTTACGGTCGTATCCGATGGATGCTCCCTGTCGCCGCTTCCGATAAAGACATAATCGCCCACAGCTCCATTGATATAATCTTGGACTATTCCCGGGGCATATAAGAATTTTCTCAGTGTAGCAGTAGTTCCGTCGGATGAGGCAGCATTGAAAAGCCGCATCTTTGACCAGGCATACGTACCACCTGATTGCTTCGTGTTCCTGAACGCGAAAATGTCCCCGCCTGCTGATGGTGCATAGATGGTGTCTTCGCAGCCATCGGAATCATTATCATATGATGTGAAATCCACCATGCAATACATCATTTGGGGATAGTTATAATAATTGTAATTGAACAAAACGGATGAGCTGGTCATTTGTCCCAGACCGCCTGCCTCTGCATTAACGGCGAATAAGGCCCTTCCCCATGTGTCGTTCGTACCTGGATTTGAGCTGTCCTGGTTGATGTCATACCCGCCTGCAAGGAGAAGCACATCTTGAGATACAGGAATTTTATTCCCGCTTGAATCTGTTGTAGTTCCTGTCCTAAATTTACAGTAATGCGGGGTCGACCATGACTGACCGAGTTTTTGTGTCGTAGAGCCGCTGACGAGAATGGTTGTAGGGATCCAGGCCGCAAGCGATGGCGATGTATAATCGTTCATATTAAGGATGAAATACTGGTCTGCGACCTCTTTGCGTGTCGATGCTTGCTTTGTGGTCAGGTCCATACCACCCCGCCTTAATCCGAATGCCAGATATTTGTTATTTGCACTTGTTTGATACATTGTCGGAATCTGGGGTGATATATTGTGTTGAATTAAATGAGGGAAGGTACTGGAGCCCGGGCAGAAGGTCCCAGGGGGTGAATGCCCATAACTCCTGAATCGTATCATCAATAAGGGATGTGGTGCCCTTGTCACTGTCCACAAAGCAGTGCAAGAATCCGTCATTGGCCCCTACAAAGATCACGTTCTTGTTGTTTGTCTTATCATAGAGGATCGCAGGCTGTGAATGGACGATATCGCCGAGAATCCATGCCCTGGGACTTACCGTGGATGTGGGCGCATAATTCCCGCTCGCCGTGACAAAACTGACCAGATCATTACGCATATTGATGTTTGTAGTTGTGGTGTCACCGGATGTCGTACATAAACCCAGATCCGACGGATTCACCGTGGATGTACTGAAGGCTATTTTCCCAGTGCCGGTCCCGGTGCCGTATTTATGAGTCCAGATGGTTCTGGTGGCCTGCGTCAAGAGCTCGGCCCCCGCCCCTCCCTTATCCACCTGCATGCCATCGGGATTGCCGCTGCCCACGTCCACCCAGGCGGAATGGGCACTATCCATAATGGATCCATCGGAATTGGTTGCTATATTTCCGCTCCTGTCGAGGATATCCCCGCTTGTGTCAAACCCGAACTTTTTGAGGTTCCCTTTCCAGAGGCCAGGGTAATTGCCGTCGGGTTTGAATAGCCCTATGTAGAGACCATTGTCTGCATAGGTCTTGTTCATCCTGTTCACAGGCACTACTGGAGAGATGTACTGAGAATTAGTTGCCAGGATTTCGGTAATAATGCTGTCAAAAGCCGCCTCTAGATGGGTATCGTCGCTTACGAGGAAAGACTTGCCATGGCCGTGAGTAGAATCTGCGGCCCTTGCCAAAAGTGATTGTCCAAATGCTGAGATTACATCACCGCCATTGTCTGAAGTTATTCCGATAGTATAGGTAATGATATTCTGTTTGGGATAGTCGGTGTTGTCGTAGGAGGTTCCCCCTGTATCTTTACCACCACCAGGGCTCGATGCAGACAGGAGATCATTATCATAGAGGAACTTGGCTACGTCGTCAAGGTAGTCAGATCCGCTTGGTGCGTCACTCTGGGGAATGCTATGGGTCCCGCTGCTGTCTTTGTATTGAGTTCTTTCATTTTGACCGCTGTTATCATAATCACCAATAGTCTTGTTATTCAGGTAGGTACCCGTGAGTATGCTGTTACTTGGAGGCGTATATGAAGATGTCTGAGAACCGTAATCATGGGTTGAATCACCATCAGTCATGATTATGATATAATTTTTCTGACATCTCCATTGAATCGCATACGGTATTAGGGTTTGGTTTCCATAATCAACAGTGGGATCAGACCATGACTTCTGTCTGGCAAAGTAAAGGCCCGCCTCTGCCAGGGTCTCAGCAAGTGGGGTCCATGTATTGGGCGTCAAATTAGCATTGCAAGCGGTATTATCAAAACTGGTGTAGCAGGAATTGCTGGGATTATTCGAAGAAGGATATCCGGTATAAAAGTAGCTTAGCAGGGTATCCAGTGAAGAAGACCAGTCCTGGCATGGTATTATGAGTTTTCCTCCATGGTCTTGCGTGCCTGCGGGGTTAAAAACCATCACTCCCCAACGCACATTGGGGTTTGAACGTATGAGGTTGAAGATGGTTTCTCTCGCAACATTGTATTTTTGTCTGTTATTACAACCCTGACTCGTTAGATAAGTTACATAGCTGCTCGTTGCATACGTAGTACCCCCACTGCCACAGGTATAGGTATAGGTGGTAGTACAATTTCTATGGTGTCCTGTGCCTGTACAGGTTTGATTTGAAACGATGGTAATAATACCTATCGTCGTTCCCGTGGTTTTAAGGAGAGAATATATGCTCGTTGACCCACCCGTGCATGTCGTACACGTGCTCAAAGCGCCCAATTTTACATTACCGGGTCCGGTCGTTCCAAAGACCTGCCAGTTGCCATTGTTGTCTTTATAATAAATCAAATCATTATCTGAGCTTCCCCCAAAGGGGCACGGTGAATGGCAGGCCGTCACATCGTTTGCCATACTGCCCGAATTATCGAACATGATAAGGACATTGGGCGGTACACTGACAGAGCCTCCGAAGATATCGGTGTCGTCTGCTTGGGCATTACCGGCTGCCGTAACAAGTATACAAGTGATGCCGAGTATTAAGATATTTCTTAGCATAACATCACTCCTTTTTCATTTTTAAGGCTCATTGCTCGACTGTCTGCCCTGAAGGGAATACCTTGTATGCGCCTATGGTAACACGTTGATCGTCTGCACTGTCTGTCGACACGATTGTATAATACCTGGTCTTGAAATTAGTACTGTTGCCTGTTCCCACCAGAGGTGGACCGATATTCGTAAGAGTCACGGCAACACTCGTCCCTGTCGGCAATGAATTCCCCACCGCCGCCACGGTCGTGAATGTATTACCAATGCCATCAGACACTGAAGCAATTGATTGGGTATTTTCTATCAGGATAAGGTTTACCGCGCTCTCGATATCGGCAAAGTGGCTGAGGTACCTTTGCTCGTTTCCCGCTATTCTCGACTCCTGGACTGAGGATTTGATGATCATCACACCCATGATGATGGCAGCCACCAGGACGATAAGCACGAGTATGAGAACCACGCCTTCCTGGTCTTTCAGGACATTTTTCATCATATCAACGGCTCCCTGGCTCTGTTCATGGTGTAAATGTCTCTTGTAAGTCGAGTTTGTGTTGAACGGCCTTTTCATTCCATGCAATTGTGAGCTCTACCTTCCTT
>JBEKLI010000337.1:0-2936 GCA_050010275.1 Desulfomonilia bacterium
GACGTGTTCCCACTGCGTTGCGTAGAGCTTGAACTGGTCGAGGAACGCCCGAAGGTGGTCGGCATCTATGTTATGCTCACCATGATCGGGAGTGCACTCGAACTTGCAAGGAAGATACGTTTATTACCCCCCCATACTCTTATCGTTTGCGGGGGGCCTATGCCTACGCTGAGACCCGAGCAATTCACCCGGGACTTTGATCTTGTTTTTCGGGGCGAGTCTGTTCATTCATTTCCCCAATTCTTAAGAGATTACCTTGAGTCCGGAACCCTTTCAGACGTGCACAGACATCATGACCGCTATCCCGGCATGTATACGAAAGACCCTCAAACCGGCATGATACTCCAAACTCCTTCACAAGCGACAGATGAGGGAGTTCTTAATAAGTTACCCATCAGTGACCGGCATGATTATGACCACAAAAGCTATCAGTTGTTCTGGAAAGAGAAGGTGGGTTTTTCCCCTGCTAGCATCATGACCACCTATGGCTGCCCTCATAATTGTGATTTCTGTGCAAAACCTATTTTCGGCAGGTACTTCAGGCGCAGGGGCATGGACAGTATCATGGATGAGATCCATGACATCAGATCACTGGGGTATGATGGGCTCTGGATAGCCGATGACTGCTTCACCCTTGATCTCGATCATGTAAGGGCCTTCTGCAACAGATTGATCAGGGAAGATATCCGGATGAAGTGGTCCTGCCTATCACGTACAGAACCCATCTCGCGAGATGATGTGAGGCTCATGAAGCGCTCCGGATGCTCCAAGGTCTTTTTCGGGCTTGAATCAGGAAGCAATAAGGTGCTCAGACTCATGAACAAGAACACGACAACAAAGGCGGCAGAGCACATGATCAATCTTTTCTCTCGGAGCGGTATTGAAACGGCAGGATTTTTCATGGTGGGCTATCCCGGTGAGACCCATGAAACCATTGAGACTACACTCGCCTGGGCTTTAAAGCTGCCTTTAAATGAAATCTCTTTTACTACCCCGTTTCCTCTGCCCGGCACAAAACTTTTTGATAAGGTATGCGGCCTTCAGGCGGATGCTGACTGGAGTTATGAAAATGAAAACCGTTTGATCTTCCGTTCGGAGTTTGATGAGGAATATCTCAATGGTCGCATCGAAGAGACCTATTCAAAATTTGCAGACAGACAAGTATCGAAACACCAGTAAACACATCTCTCATATGGAACAGTTACATCTGGGGATATCTGAGAGTTTTTCTCTTATCCATGATCCATCGGTGTGTTTGGGCAAGACAAGAAACATGGCCAAGGGCCTTTACCTCTGCTGTCGTGGGAGGCTGTGTGCGGGGGAATCGGCGGGGATGGGCCTGCCGATATGGAAAACCAGAAGTAGGACCTATTTCCCATCCCTGGTGAATGTATATACAATCGGAAGACATGCTATTGAGAAGGAATTCACGATGAACCTGATTATTGCGTGGCATATTGCAGGGAAAAGGGCACCAGAGTGGGTAAGTGTGCTCATGGAATGCATTGTTAATTGGTATATGAAAATGCCAGCCTTCCAACATCGCCTGCTCAGGTTACGCGATAGGGTTTTCTCATCGTTTGCCTTGAATAGTTCCCTTGTTCCGGGGGATGAGAGGGGACATTGCCGGGTGATGTATGAGGCAACACCACAAGGATTTATCATAAAGGTTGATAATGAATCCCTTCAGGGGCAAGGCCGGCTCATCATGCTCAACGAGGTTGACGGGCAGGCGTTCGACCGTCTTAGGATCGGAGATCTTGTATTGCAGGGCGATGAGATACCTGCCTGGAAGAAAGTATCGTTTTGTTCACAACTTGAGAGCCCTTTACTCGATGCAGGTCTCTCCCTTTTGCCTGGGACGAATACAGAATGCTCATCCTATGCCCTTTTTTGCGGCAGGGAAGTAGCCCGTGGATTGGATTGGGCCGGCATTGCCGTCATGAATCAGCAGTCGAGATATACGTATCAGGTGATCTTTCATCCCAAAATCGGGGCTTAACGAACATCGATAGGTCAGGGAATGGCTTTCAACATTGCCCTTCATAGAAACAGGTGGTACTATTTTTGTACTCATGCTTCTCATGGATATCCAACCCTACCTTAAAGAGGAGTTTTGAATGGATAAACAGGATGACCTCAAAGAAAAAAAAGACACGGTGTACTACTTCAAGTGCGAAAAGTGTAAGAGTGAGATTTTCTGGTCGGACATTCGACCGTCCGTGCATAGGGCAGCCAGGGTTTTCAAGTGGGTTAGGGCCGGCTGCCCGAACGATGACTGCGATCACTACCTTACTCTGAGCGATCCGGATAAGGTCTATGAAAGGCTTGAGGCCCAGAAGATCTATAACGAGATGATTGCAAAGGGCATCAAGGCATATTGGGTGTAAAGATCCAAATCGGTCCGGAATAGCTTTACATACCTTCTAAAGTATTCACCGCTTCTCCAATATTTTGTTTAACTTGCCTTTTGGAAGAGATGGTATAAAGAGGGCGCTGTTATGATAAAGGACATCCTCTACGAGAAGACCGAACAGAGGCTCATCGAGAAGGAACTCGATCCGAGCAAGTCCGTCAAGCTTGCCCAATGGTCCGGTGCCGATCATCCGGGTGCTTTCAGAAACGATTCCGAGGCCCTCTATGTCAGCGAAAAGGGAGAGTACTATATTATCTATGAAGGGGGCATGAACGCCGGGTTCCACAGCCTTCCCGGGGTGGAATCGTGGTTCGGGGGCTCCTATATCAGGCCCGTCTCGGTCGAAGATGCCTATGCCTGGTGCGAGGAGACGCTCAATCATGATGCCATCAGGGACCATTTGCCGTTCTTCATGATCTCGCTGACTAAACAACAAAAGTTATAAAATCTGGGGATAGATCAGAACCCCAGCCGGAACAGAATCGTGACCAGATCGCTATCTACAGGGTGATTGTCAAAG
>JBEKLI010000338.1:0-2909 GCA_050010275.1 Desulfomonilia bacterium
GCGGCATACGGCTCCAGGGGTTTTTTTCACCCCAGCGCACAAAGGCCCCCCTTGGCCTGGTAATCATGCTGCATGGCTGGGAAGGCAGCGCGGAATCGACTTATATCCTGCATTCGGGCAGATACTTTTATGAGTTGGGCTACAATATATTCCGTCTTAACTTCAGAGACCATGGGGATACCCATCACCTCAACGAGGGGGTGTTCTATGCGATCCTGCTGGATGAGGTCTTCAATGCGGTTAAGACCGCCTCCCGTCTCCCCGGGGGATCGTGTACCTTCCTCATAGGCTTCTCACTCGGCGGCAATTTTGCCCTCAGAATCGGAAGAAGGTGCAACGATCAAAGGATTGAAACCCTTCGCCACCTCGTAGCCGTCAGCCCGGTGCTCAATCCCAGCCGGGCCACCGATGCCATAGACCGCAGTTTTCTCTTAAGGTGGTACTTCCTGAAAAAATGGCGGAGGTCGCTTGCCGTCAAACAGGGGCTCTATCCGCATCTCTATGACTTCAGGGGAATCATGGATCTGGGGAACATTCGTGCGGTTACGGATGCCCTTCTCAAGAAATACAGTACATTTTCAGACACCGAGGACTATTTCAAGGGCTATGCCGTGACAGGTGAAGCGATCAAATCTTTGAGTATTCCCGCCACCATCATAACCTCTCGCGACGATCCGGTTATTCCCTCCGATGATTTCTCTCGTCTTGTCCTGGGTCCATCCACCAAACTCTTCATGAACGACTTTGGCGGGCACAACGGATTTCTGGAAGGTGTCTTCAAGCCCGCCTGGTATGAGAAAAAGGCATGTGATATCTTCGCTGAAGCCTGTTGAATATCACCCATCAATAAAGTCTGCCTTGACTTTCATACCTATTGTATTACGCTAGTTTTACCGATACGTGGGCTTGAAACCTCATGTCCTCAACATTATTACAAAGTATGGGGAAGCAATGAGAGATGACCCGAAATTATTTGATGACCTCTTGAAGGA
Source organism: Desulfomonilia bacterium (assembly GCA_050010275.1). Lineage (GTDB taxonomy): Bacteria > Desulfobacterota > Desulfomonilia > UBA1062 > UBA1062 > MWEI01. The sequence continues at coordinate 993 of JBEKLI010000338.1, forward strand.
TGCAGCCTCTACGATGCATGAAGGTGAGCCCGGTCCTTTAAGGGATGTAGATGCCGTTACCCAGATCGAGATCTATGAAAATATGGTGCAGAATTGCGCGGTGGGCATCTTCGCCATAGACTCCCGTCACTGCGTAATCCATTGGAACAGGGCTTGCGAGGAGCTCACCGGTATCAGGGCTGCCGATGTTCTCGGGACGCCCAACCACTGGAAGGCCTTTTACGATTATCAGCGCCCAACCCTGTCCGATCTCATCATTGATAACGACCTTAAAAGGATGGACGAGCTTTACGCAGTCCACGGACCCTCAGTGCTGATCCCCCATGGATTGCACGCCGAAGGCTGGTACCCGAACGTGGGCGGTAAAAAACGTTATCTTATCTTCGATGCTTCGCCCATCTATGACAGGGATGGCGAGCTCTTAGGCGTCGTTGAGACATTGCAGGACATTACGGTGCTCAAGCTGATGGAAGAGGAGAAAGAGCGCCTCAACGTGGAATTAACAGAAGCCCTGAACCAGATCAAGACATTAAGCGGGCTCATCCCCATCTGCGCCGCCTGCAAGAAGATCAGGGACGACAAGGGATACTGGAACCAGATAGAGAGCTACCTGGAGGAGCACTCGGATGCAGTGTTCAGCCATGGTCTCTGTCCCGAGTGTTTCCAGGAATACTTCCCCGAGGCCGCCAAGGCGAGGAAGGATTAGGCCGTATTGCAGCCAAAAGCAGGGACCGTCGAGCGTTGTCTGGTCTTAAGTGCTGTTCATGTCCCATTTTGTTCAGTGTCTTGAATCCCAAGCCCATGTGAGATGGCGATAGGGGAAAAGTCAGGAGAAGATCACATAATAGATTACATAGATCCATGAAAGGATGCCGTGGAAGATAGCCCATAATACCGATTTGTTGATGGACCAGGAAATGACCATTGCCAGTGCCGTTCCAAAGGAAATGCCTGTTTTGATGGTCTCGAATCCGTATGACATTCTCCTATTCCTCCCTATCAGGCTTCTCTTGAGCCTTTTGAAGTGCCCTCTCCTCAAGAATCCGGGTGTACTCGGCCCATGCCCTTGAGGCATCGGGGTCTCCGCGGAAGATCTCAAAAAGACAGGTCTTGCCGCCCGAGGGGATGGTAGTCTTGAAGGCCACATCCCAGACCACATCCCGTCCCTGCTCCCGGGCGAAATCTTGGGCTGCATCGATCATCCCCTGTACGAAATACCGCTGCACCCTGCAGTCGAAGGCGGCGTAGTGGTCCTGGTGGGGACACCAATCGATATGGAAGATTACCTTATTGTCGTTAAGAATCTCCGGTGATTCCAGCGAGGCGTATACGATTCGGTTGATGATGGTGGAATAGAAGCTGATCCACTCCGCATCGCTCATGTCGGAAGGGATCACCGTACCCTGAGTGATCTGTCTGCCGATGTCATAGCCGACCCGATAGAGGCTTTTCTGGACGACTTGCTGGCCCTCTCTACCGAACGCGTGCTCAACGGCCTTCAGGATCTCGATCACTGCGAGGGCCTGCATGGTTCCCCATTGCCAGAGTACTGTTGGATCGAATGCGGTTTTTTTAAGGACCTCCTCCTTCAGCCGTGTCAAACCCTTTTCATACGGCTGGTTGAAGAGGAATTGCCCCCATGACTTCTCGGAACGTGTTTCCCAGTGTTTTATACCCTTACCGGATCGTTTGGTTTTCATAGGAGCCTCCATGCAGCCCTTATTTTCTTGCCGTGACAATACAATAATAGCCGAGCACACTTCACTGTTCATACCATAAAAAGGCAGTCATCATATGGGAACCCTATTCCTCCTTGCATTATCTCAGATGACTGTTATATTCACTACGCAGTGATTCCGTATCTCGCATTTTCAAACAAAGATGCATTGCAGCATATACATGTCACAGGCCGGATCG
>JBEKLI010000339.1:0-2888 GCA_050010275.1 Desulfomonilia bacterium
ATAAGTACTATCTTTGAAATCCTTCATGTGGGCCAGCAAGCTCTTGCCTGTAAACGCATGCCGATTTTTAAGAGTAATCAAGAGATGGACCGCTACATCGACCTCTTTACACAATATAACAAGCTCCTGAGTGAAGAGATAGGAATCATGGTGCCGGATTACTCAACAACGAGGTTATATCCTGAAACAGGCAATATGATAGTCTACATCATCCAGGAAAAGTTGCCGTCAGAGTCCTTGTGCCACCGGCTGATCCACCGGCTTGATAAAAGCTCAGCAAAGATACTCTTCCTTGTCGTCCTGAGGAAGATGCTAAAGGTGTGGCAGTTCAACGCAAAGGGTGGTCCAACAATCATCGGGCTTGATGGCCAGCTCTCCAACTGGGCAGTCCGTGATCTTGATCCTTTAAAGCGCTCCATAACCGATAACGCTCAACTTTACTATATTGACACCAGTACCCCGCTGATGAGGATCAACGGGAAAGAGCAGATCGAGACCGACCTTTTCCTCCGTAGTGCACCGTCATTTTTGGTATGGATCATCAAGGTCTTCTTCCTTCAGGGTGTGCTGGATAGGTATTACGATTTCCATCTCGTGGCAGTGGACCTCATTGCCAACCTCTATAAGGAGCAGCGGAGTGATCTCATCCCTGAATTCATCGATACGGCCAACATCTTCTTTATTCAAGAGGCATCCCATCTAGGGATCCATCCCATTACAGACAAGGAGGTACGGTCATACTATCGCGAGGACGCTTTTATATGGAGGCTCTTTCTTGCACTCAGAAAACTGGACCGCTTCATCAGCTTAAATATACTCAACAGGCCTTACCCTTACATCCTGCCGGGGAAAATTTATAGATAGGGAAGTCAGTTCAACCCGTATACACGCTTGGCCTTGAACCTGAAATAGCCGGTCTTCTCCTCGCCGGCCACTGTGGCTGCATCATTGCCGAAATATTTCCGCCTTAGTTCGTCGAGCAAGCTGTCACGGTTCTCACCTTGAACCGAATCAACGATCTTCTGCCGCTCTTTCATATATATGAGGCCCTTTTCCCAACGTTCGTCACGGACCTTTTCAAGGGCATCCCCTTGTGCGATGGCACCCTCATCCATCCCCAAGGACCGGCGGACGGTCTTCAGGCTCTGTCTCCTCTCCTGGGGATGCATCTTCTTAAGATCGGCCTGGACGCTCTCCAGAGTTAAAAAGCTATTCAAGAGCTCCTGCTGATGGTTTTGTATAAAGGAATCTGAATCTGAAGCATATTCCTGCCGGATGGTGTCCTCGAAAAAGGTCAGCTTATCTTTCAGTGAGGAATTCTTTACCTTGTTTAATCCTGAAAGGACCTGGTTGATTATTTTTGTCTTCTGGTCGTCCACCCAGATCTTCTCCGCATCAATACCGAAGATCTCGCGGCGCTTGCTCCAGATAATACTTTCTCTCTCCTTCTTGTTCTTAGAAAACAGTGGATCCCACACCCCCTGGAGCCATGTCTCATAACGCTCAAGGTTATCAGACATCTTCATAAGCCCCTCGGTGTTATGAGGGAACACCAAAGCGATGGCCTCTCCAGTCTTCTCATGAAAGTTCTCAGGGTATTGGGGTTCCAGGATTCGCTGGATCTCTTCAATGGCCTGAACCTGAACCTTGGGGCTGCTCAGGTCCTTGCCATATCGGCCGCGCAGGTGTGAGATCAGTTTTCTGTCAAGCTCCAATTTGCCGTCATGTTCGGTAACCCGTGCCCTAAAGCCTGCAACGCCCTTTGAACCGCCACCCGAGAAGATAGAAACGACGGCATTTTTTATAGCTGAACCCGGATGAAACATGGCGGACTCGGAATTGAAAGACATGATGGCGGCAAGCTGCATGGCTATCCCGGCAAATACACTTATCACCAGGATCGCCGTAAGGACCCTCCAGAGCTGGAACTTGTCGCTCTCTTTCACCTTGTCCATATCTGATCCCTTGATCGGCAAAATGTCAAGAAGACGAAGGTCGGTGGTGAGATTTTTCAAGAGTGAACCCGGCCCTATCTGAATATGGGAAAACCCTTGAGTTTGTCCATGGCACACAGGAAAGAGAAAACACACAATGTTTCATGATGGTTATCGGAAAATCATCTGGTAGAGTGTCAGCAATATCTCCAGAATGATGAGGATGACGATGTACCACTCCACGCGATGCGAGCGTTCGTTCCTGAGAATGTCCAGGAGGGTTTCCGCAGTTTGGGCAATAAGGCTCAGCTTGCGCTCCAGGGCCAAATGCCGCTCCTTCAGTTCGTACTCGTTCTGGAGTCTTATATAGAGCCTCTCCAGGTCGGGCTGGTCCCAGAGGAGATCGGGCTTCTCCGCCACCTCCACACGGCCCACCATGCGCTGCTGGATGAGCAGCGTGCTGCCGATGTATCGCAGGAGGTCACTGCTCTGTCGGGTGCCGCGACCTTTATTGAGGTCAACCGCAAGGGGCTCGATAAGATCGAAGGCAGCGGCTACCCCTGCCTCGTAGTGCTCGAGCACTACGGATTTTGCGAGTGCATCGGCAACAACCTGGATATAGTCCACGCTGAAATGCCTCACGTGAAGGACACCATTCTCATAGATTCCCTCCCGCTGCTGGTCAAACCTGACCTCCAAGTCTTCAGCCTGGGGCTTTTCATATGGTTCGCCCACAAAGGGGTTGATCTGTGCGACAAAGGTTACCTCCTCGACAGGGTCGAGTCCGAAGAGGACCACTACACCGTAACGGAACAGGGTGGCGTAGCCGTGCTCCCGCAGGTACTCGGCCACTTTCTCCCGCTGATCGCCCTGGATCTCGATGACCCCGTCCTTCATGGCCCCGCCGGCTCCGCACAGGCGCTTCAGATCTCCTGCCATCTCGGCCAGACCGCG
>JBEKLI010000340.1:0-2885 GCA_050010275.1 Desulfomonilia bacterium
ACAGCAGGCTTGTATTGAGAAGCTGGAACTGACTGAAGGCGACAAGGTTTTATGTGCGGGTGTCGGTACCGGGAACGAAATCATACGTATCCTGGATCAAGAGGTACATGCTGTATCATCACATGCGTCATCCGAGGGAGATGGGGATTGAGGAGATAGAATCCTTCCTTTCCCACCTGGCAATGGATCGAAAGGTATCATCCTCGACACAGAACCAGGCATTCAATGCAATCCTATTCCTCTATCGCCATGTGCTTTCCATTGATCTCGACGGGTCCATCGATGCAGTGAGGGCGAAACGACCAGGGCGCATTCCCGTTGTCATGAGCCATGATGAGGCAATGAGAGTGATCGTATCCATCGAAGGGACACACAAGCTCATGGCCCAGCTCCTCTACGGGAGCGGGCTACGCCTCATGGAGTGTACCAGGCTCAGGGTGAAGGATGTGGATTTTGCCATGCATACAATTACCATTCAGGACGGCAAAGGAGGCAAGGGGAGGGTGGTGATGCTGCCTGAAGTCTTGCAGCAGCCTTTGGCCGATCATCTGAAGCGGGTAAGAGTCATGTTTGATCATGATATGGAAAACGGATTGAAAGGTGTTTCACTGCCTTATGCCCTGGAGAGGAAATATCCGAACGCTCCGAAACAGTGGGGGTGGCAATATGTCTTTCCTTCAAGGGGCTGCTCAACCGATCCTCGTTCAGGAGACATGAGACGCCACCATGCCCATCCCAGCAATCTTCAGAAGGCGGTCAGGAAGGCCGCGAAACTTGCCCGGATCCATAAGCCCATAGGCTGCCACACCTTCCGCCACAGCTTTGCCACACATCTTTTAGAGGATGGTTATGATATTCGAACAGTGCAAGAGCTGCTCGGGCACAAGGATGTAAACACCACCATGATCTACACCCATGTGATGCAACGGGGCGCCGGTGCGGTGAAGAGCCCGCTCGACCGCATGAGCTGAAAATGCGCAGACTCCGTCCCCGCAGGTGAGCATTGATTTATGGGGAGAAGGTCCTGACCTCGTCATTGCATGATCCATCGTGCTGGCTTCGGGTGCGAACCGTTTCATAGTTGCACGGGCATATAATTGTTTGAACTATAGCACAAGGAGCTGAATAAATCCAGGTTTCCGGCGGGTTGAACTTCGGGGTCATCTCTTTTATTGGGGTTCATTTCGCTGAACCCACCCTGCATTATTTCATCGCTACCCCTCACCCTGACCCTCCCCCGCAAGGGGGGAGGGGACTCTATTTATAATACAAACCGGTTCACTTTGTCCCACTCCCGGCCTACTCCACCGTAGCAGCCCGGCTGCGAAGGCTGGACAAGGGGGCGAGGGGACTCCAGCTATAATACAAGCCGGCTGTACCTCGTGTTCACCTCCATCACCCCTTGAGCACGGTGTCCATGAAAAAGGCCTTGACCTTGCGCATGCGGCGCTCGGGCATGAGCTTGTGCATGTCTTTGTGCGGCATGGCCCTGCCGAACAGGTTGTGGGTCATGGTCGCTTCCGGGTCGTCGGTATCGAAGGTCACGGCGTGAAACAGGTTGGGGCCCTGGCCCGGGTTCACGGCCAGGCAGCCGTTGATATGGGTCTGGTACACCCCTGACATGTAGGGGGATTCGTGGATGTGCCCGTGCAGGCTCACTGCTGGCCGTGTCCTCTCGAGGAAACCCCTGATGGCCTTCGAGCCGATGGGCTTGCCTGTGTGCAGGATGTCGAGACCGCTCTCATATGGGGGACAGTGGAACACGCAGATGGTATGGCCGGGGTCGTCGAAGGAGACGGTCAGGAGATCTTCCTCGATGCTGGGGTTCTTCAGCGCATATTCACCGTCCGGGCTTGACCGCAGCCTGTCCGTATCGCTCACAATGGCGAACTTGCTCGGCACGTAGGAGTCACGCTTCAGGTCCCTGCGCGCATAATCCTTCACCCAGAACGTCGAATCCGTCACACAGGCATAGCCGAAAAAGTCGAGGTCGCCCAGATGTACGGTCTTCCCGTGGATGTTTACGGCCTGGGGAAGGGCCGTGACCAGACGCTCCAGCACGGGAACCCAGTCGTGGTTGCCGGGGATGTAGAGAGTCTTCATGCCCGGATTCGATGCGAGGAACGAGGCGAAGACCGTGGAAAGATAGCCATCCACGAAGCGGAGCTGGCCCTTGAGGTCATCCTGGAAGTCGGCGCGGCCGTTGATGAGTGCGATAGGGCTGGGGATGAGGGTGGGCAGGATGTCGCCGCCCAGGATGATGCACTGCACCTCTTCTTTGACCGCGAGCTCCATCATTCCTTCATACAGGACCCGCCTGCCGTGAAGGTCACCGGTGAAGAGCACTTTCATGCGATGTCACGCCGTCCTTTCAAGATAATAAAAATGCGTATGTATGAGGAAAAAGTCTACCATGAAGGTAAGTTATATGGTTAATGGATGGGGTAAAGCAACCATGGAATCCGTGCCGGCCGTCTTGAAGCACGAAAAGGCGGCATGATCAACCGCAGCCGGGCCGTGATGAAAGGGGTGTGTATGTCTGATGAGGGCAAGGGTCACTGCATATTCTGCGATATCATTGCAGGCAATGCCGAGGCGTATAAGGTCTATGAGGATGACATGTCGTTGTGCATACTCGACATTCATCCCTATACCCAGGGGCACTGCCTGGTCATTCCCAAGAGGCACGTCACCTGGTGGCATGAACTGACCGTAGGTGAGACCGACAGCCTTTTCCGTGTTGCCAGGATCTGCGCCAACAAGATGATGAAGGCGCTCTTGCCGGACTTTGTCTTTATGTACGCACGGGGGAGAAGGATCCCCCACACCCATATTTTTCTCATCCCCACCTTCAAGGACGATATACTCGACCGATTCTTCCATGC
>JBEKLI010000341.1:0-2882 GCA_050010275.1 Desulfomonilia bacterium
ACGCGGACCTGGCCAATGACCTTGGCAACCTGGTGAGCAGGAGTACGATGATGGTGTCCAAGTACTTTGGCGGCATCCTTCCGGCTGCAGATGGAGCCGTCCAGGATATGGACAGAGAGCTCAGTGAGCTTGCCGCGAAGGTCAGGGACGACTACATGGTAAAGATGGTATCCTTGGAGCTCCACACGGCACTCATGTCCGTGTGGTCTCTGGTCTCGGCCCTGAATAAGTACATCGACCGCACCGCGCCCTGGGAACTGGCCAAGAATAACATGCAGCGGCTAGCTACGGTCATGTACCATGTCATGGAATCCATACGGTTTGTCTCGGTGCTTGTCTTCCCGGTGATGCCCGGGATCTCAAGGAAAATCTTAAAGTTCATCGGGACAAACGGTGATGTTTCTCTTGCAGGCCTGAGCACATTCGGGCAGCTTATACCGGGGGTGAAGATCGGCCAGGTCCAGGCCCTGTTCCCTCGGGTGGAAAAAATGGGTGAGCAGAAAGAGGAACCAAAGATCAAGGCCGGCAAGAAACCGGACCATGCACCGGAGAACCTCGTCGATATCAGCGAATTCGGCCGTATCAAGATCAAGGCCGGCAGGATCATGGAGGCTCAGGCAGTGGAGAAGTCTGATAAGCTCATAATCCTTAAGGTGGATGTGGGAAGGACCATACAGATCGTTGCCGGAATCGGGAAGGCGTATAAACCTGAGGACCTCGCAGGCAAATACATCTCAGTGGTAACCAACCTGAAACCGGCAAAGATCATGGGGCTTGATAGCGAAGGCATGCTGCTTGCCACCGATGGAGTAGGCGGGTCTTTGACGCTTGTAACCTTTGATCAGAACCCCAAGATCGGCGCGCGGGTCCGCTGAGTACCCTAAGGAGGTTTGCATGCAGAAAGTACCCATCGAAATGGTGAAACCGGGGATGGTACTGGCCAAGGGCGTTACGAGCGATGCCGGCATGGTGCTGTGCGGCGAAGGCACTGAGCTGACAGACTCTATAATCGAACGGCTTAAGCAAAAGAATGTCTCACACCTTACCCTGAAGGGACATCCTATTGACCTCGGCGAGTCTAAGTCTACGGAACAGAAGGTTAATGAGCTCAAGGAACGGTTCTCTCGGGTCCAGAGTGATCCTCTCATGCAGAAAATTCTGGAGGCGATTGAAAGCGCGATCATAGCCCTGGATACGGAGAGGAAAGATGAGAGCAGCGAGGGAGGACACCAATGAGTACAAAGGTCCAGCATCTGAAGGTGCTCGTCCGGAAGATCCAGAGCCTGCCTACACTGCCTAAGGTTGTGGAAAAGCTCATGCTGATGGTGGAGAGCCCGGATGTCTCTCCAAAGGACGTGGGCAAACTCATCTCCTCGGACCAGGTCCTCGGGGCGAGGGTATTAAGACTCGTTAATTCGTCCTTTTACGGGTTCCCGGGCAGGATATCCTCCATCAGCCATGCCATCATCCTCCTGGGATTCAACGTGATCAAGGGTGTCGTGCTCTCGGCCTCGGTCTTTGACCTTATGGAACGCACCATGGTGGGGCTGTGGCAGCATTCGCTGGGCGCTGCCATCGTATCGGGAACCATCAGCAGGACTTTAGGCTTGAGTGAGCCTGAGGAAATATCCACTGCTGCCCTGCTTCATGACATCGGCAAGGTTCTGGTCAGGGTCTCTTTAACGGCCGACTATGACAAGATCATAGACCAGGTCAATGCGAAGCAGATCTCATTCCGGGAGGCAGAGCTTGAAATCCTGGAAGTGGACCATGCCGAGATAGGCCAGTGGCTTTCCCGTGAATGGAACCTCCCTGAAAAGCTTTCTATCCCCATTGCAGGTCACCATGAGCCCGACACAGCCGTGAAATTCAAGGACCGGGTGGCAGTGGTGCATATAGCGGATGCAATTGTCCGGGCCTGTGGCATCGGTAACGGCGGTGACCCGTGGGTGGGTCAGATTTCGGGGAAGGCCTGGGAAACTATTGGGATTGATAAGGTTGACCTGCCAAAGCTCATGAAGAAGATCATAGAGGATCTTGAAGAAGTGGAGATGTTTCAACAGGTGCCTGCGGGGTGAAATCATGAGGGCCGTTCTCATCGTACAGGAAAGTGTCGATTGCCGCTTCAGCGAGCTTTTCGGCTCCATGTTCGATTCGTTTCAGATCATGACAGGGGGCCAGGATATCATATCCATGATCTATATGGACCCACCTGAACTTATCCTTATTGACGGCAAGTATTTGATTTCCGGAGGGGGTGGGATCGTCAAGGAATTCAGGAGCAATACCATCTTCGGACATGTCCCCATAGTGGCCCTGTTTGGCAGGGATGAACTTGAGACCTCTTCCTGGCAGGACATCCCTATTGATGATTATCTCAATACTGAGGAGAGCGATCTTGCACTGCAAAGGCGTATCCAGTTCATCTCCAAGAGGGCTGTCCGCGAGGTGGATATGAACCCGCTGACCAGGCTGCCTGGTAATGAATCCATCATCCGGTACATCCAGAGCATGTTTGATGCGAAAGAAGAGATCGCCATTGCCTGGGTGGATATCGACAACTTCAAGCCCTTTAATGACTGTTACGGTTTTTCTCGGGGTGATGAGGTTCTTACGGCCACCGGGAGGATCATCACGAATGCCCTGAAGGAGATTAACCAGGATAAGACCTTTGTGGGCCATATCGGCGGGGACGACTTTGTCTTCATCTGCCCTGGCAAAAACATGAGGCCCCTGTGCGAGGAGATTATCTCCCGTTTCGATCTGGTCATCAGGAACTTCTACAACGACGAGGATCTCGATCAGAACGGTATTATATCAACAAGCAGGGACGGCAGCATAAAAAAATTTCCCATAATGACCATATCCGTTGCAGTGGTGCC
>JBEKLI010000342.1:0-2880 GCA_050010275.1 Desulfomonilia bacterium
TCACTTGTTTCCCCGAAAAAGAATATCTTGAGATGATGTACGTTGCGCATGATCTTCAGGCCATCTCGAGTTGCTCACCTCGCCGTCGATTGCCACGATATCCGGGAACTTGTCAAAGATCCTTGCCAGCGCGTTTCCGTAAGCCCTTCGGGTCGCCACGGGCTTCCCCGTCGGATAATCCGGGTCTTTGATACTGCGTGGCTGTATAATCTGCGGTTTCACATCATCCGGCCTTGGTATGTCTCCGATAATTGATCTATCGACATCACCCAGCGCGGAAAGTGCCTGGGCGAGCTGTTCTCTGTCGAGGGTTTTACCGTGCCAGCCGTCCCTGTCCTCGATGAAGGAAACCCCCTTACCCTTGATGGTCCTTGCAATGATCATGACGGGTTTATCCACAGAGGTCGATGCTGTATGAAAGGCACCAAGGATCTCATCAAAGTCATGGCCGTCGATGAGTATCGTCTCCCACCCGAACGGGGCTATCCGTTTCTCATAGGCCTTAAGATCATGACCGTACATGGTCTCACCCCGCTGGCCCAAGCGGTTCACATCGATGATGCCCACGAGGTTGTTCAGCTTGTAATGGGCTGCGATCTGAATCGCTTCCCACTGGGAGCCCTCGGCCATCTCGCTGTCACCCAGGAGCACGTAGGTCCTGTAAGGCAGGCCATCAAGATACGCATTGAGCGCCATCCCGAGCCCGATGGGAAGGCCCTGGCCCAGCGAGCCTGTTGATGCTTCTGCAAAAGGAAATGCAACGGTCGGGTGGCCTTCGAGTCTGCTGCCGAACTTCCTCATGGTCATCAATTCATCGAAGCTCACCTGTCCTGCTGCGGCCCACATGGCATAGAACAGAGGCGAGGCGTGCCCTTTGGAAAAGATTATCCGGTCGTTGTTCGGGTGATGCGGGTCGGATACATCGAACCTGAATACCCCGCCGAAAAGCAGGCCGGTCATGAGGTCGACTGCGGAAAGCGATGAAGAGGGGTGGCCTGAACCGGCCTGGGTTGTCGATGTGAGAATATAATAACGAATGAGCTTTGAGAGTTTCTTCAATTGCTCTGTGGTTGGGGGTGTGGGCATAAGCAGCTCCTGAGCTCACTTCTTGAATACATCATGACTTCCGAATTGATTCCGGAGGGCCGAAAGGACCTGTCCTGTATAGCTCGGATGGTCCTGTGAGAAGGTCCTGAAACTCACCGAGCCCTCGATAACCGGCGCGGAAACCCCATATTCTCTTCCTGCTTCCACGGTCCACATGCCTTCTCCGCTCTGTACGACCGTGCCTGATACGGAATCGAGACCCTGGCCATATTCTTCGAAGGCCTCTTTGAGCCATCCCACCAGCCGCGAGGTTATGACACTGCCGTGGTTGTAGAGGACTGCAACTTCTCTGAGGTCCAGATGAAAGGGGGCTTGCTTCATAATGGTGAACCCCTCGGCCAGGGCCTGCATCATCCCGTATTCGATGCCGTTATGGACCATCTTTACGAAATGGCCTGCCCCGTGGCCTCCCATGTAGCCATACCCGTCTTTTACAGAAAGATCGCGAAAGAGGCCCTCATATTTGGCAAAACTTTCCTTCTTCCCCCCCACCATGATGCAGGAGCCGCTGCGTGCACCTGCAGGTCCGCCGCTGACACCGACGTCGAGGAAGTCGATGCCCTTTTCCGCCAGGCTTTCTGCACGCCTCATGGAGTCCTTGTAATAGGAGTTGCCGCCGTCAATGATCGTGTCTCCCTTGCCGAGATAACGGACAAGACTATTCATGGCCTCATCAACCGTTGTGTGGGGAATCATGAGCCAGATGAGGCGGGGTGAAGCAAGGGCTTCGGCAAGGGACTTGAGGTCAGCAGCAGGTTCGGCCAGAAGGCTGGCGGCTTCCTTTAAGGCATCCTTATTGACATCGAAGACCACGGGCTCATATCCCTTTTCAAGGAGCCGCTCCACCATGTTGAAGCCCATCTTCCCGAGGCCCACATAGCCAAGTCTCATCCCGACCTTACCCGGCCTTTTTGTATCCCGAGATTTGTTCATTGCCCCTCCTCATACCTGGCGCTGAAGGATGATATGCCCACGATGCCTTTATCAGGTATGGTCGAAGTTTCTGCCTACTGGCAAGGGTAGTTAAGGTATTTAGATATAAGTCTGCTTCTCGTAGTTTCAAGGGGCTTCCTGAGAGTTGCAGGTGGCAAGTTCAGGAACCAACATCGGCAACACTGCCGGCGCATCGGTTATCGCACCCGTCAAAAAAGCCGTCTTAAGCAGTCGTTCCTGTTCCATCAATGCCCATCCTCTTTCGTGTCTCAAATGACAAGAAAGCAGGAGCTGAAAGTCGGTTCATCACCCATGTATCACAGGTTTCAAAAAGAGATCTATGCTCAAGATCACTACATCCTGAAATGAAATTTTCGCACATAATCTATGATTTGAAACCTGAGATAGTAGTCATAAATTCATTGAAGAAATCTATGTTCTCGAATAAGCTATAGTAAGATAAGATTTTAAGTAATGTTTTGCTTTGAAAAACATTTAGCTCTTGCAAATATTGCTCTATCTACCTATTTTTAAAATATATATTCATTGTGATTATTGTGAGTATTATTGGAATAACGCTAAGTGGGAATGTGGCATCATCAGGCACCGCTGTCATCATTCAGTGCCATTTACTTACCGGACGGACTAAGGGGATCATAGGGGTGGAGTGATACCGGAGGAGGTCAAACCATGAAAGAGGGCAATGGCAATGAGACAACTGCCACTGATCTGCGTCGTCGCGCAGAAAAGCGGCTGGGTAAGACACAGGCCGCAACGGGACCACACCCGAAGAATGAAGACACCTCAAAACTGATCCACGAACTGCAGGTCCACCAGATA
>JBEKLI010000343.1:0-2854 GCA_050010275.1 Desulfomonilia bacterium
GCCTGCATAATAATCCTGTGCTTCATTTTTAGTCACCTGTATGGTTGCCAGATAATTTGCAGACGGGTACTCGATGGCCTCCAGGGTGATTCTGGGTGGGAGCTTGTAGCGGTCCTTGTTGGTATCATAGTACGATCGGATCTGGTCTTGGCTTATCTGAACATCCTTGGCAAAGGATGCTGAGTCGACGGGAATGTAGGACAAATCATATGTGTCATTCATATAATGGTATGAGACAAAAATCTCTTGCCTGGACACGATGAGGTTTTCGGTGAGCACACTTACGAAGAGCTGCTTCAAATAATTCTTTCTTATCTTCTGCTCAAAATCGGCCGGGGAAAGACGTTCGTAATCAAGATACCTCCTATAGAGATTCTCATCGAACCTTCCTTCCTTGTTAAATGCAGGGAATTGGCTGATGGCCTGCTGGAGATCAGAATCGGTAACCTTGATGTCCATATCCTTGGCATCGGCATCGATGATATAGTCATCGATGATCTGGTCCAGCACTGTATGTTTGAGATTGAGTTTCTTGAACATCTCCGGAGTGAGGGCCTCGCCGAAACGCTCCTGGTATATTTTCAATTGATCGGAATATGCCTTTGAGAACTGCTCAATTGATATGATGTGCCGGTCGATCTTGGCAATCATATGCGCCTCGCGGGTCAGATAGGAGCTGCCTCCCCAAAGAACAAACACAATGATGATGGCTCCGAAGGCAGTGTAGGCAAGCCACCCCTTTGAATGTTTGCGAAAATAAGTAAGCATTCAGATCTCCTTCATGTGCATTGGCATATTGCAGGGCAAAATAGTTGAAGAGGAGAAATATTGCAAGGATTTCATAATAAGTAATTCTTGTTTCATTATGCCCTTGTCGATATAGTATAGATAATTTCTGAGTAACATACGTACAGGCTCATAAAGGGGGGGGTGTGGAGAAGCTGTTCTTTTTCGGAGGTATAGCCTCTGTTGTGGGTGGATTTGCCATAATTCTCTACCAAGGTATCCTGTTCCTCCAGTATGATGTGTGGAATTCCTATCCGCTCTTTACCATAATAGACCGTGGCCCAGGATCCATTGGCGAGATTGTGGCAGCATACCCTGCACTCATGAATGCCCTGCAACAATGCCCGTTGTCTGCCATGCTCATCGCGTTGGGCCTGATTCTGCTCTGGGTGGCCGGAAGGCTCAGGAATCGGTATGCATGAGGATAGGGGACGGGTCAGCCTACTACCGCTACAAACTTTATTTATCCGACTTCTTTTTTTGCGGGTCGCACTTCGTTCCACCCACCCCATAATACTGATCACTGATCACTCTTACTCTCATCCCTCCACATCCCCAGCCCTCTGGACCTTGCCTCCCGTTCATAGGCAATGAACAGATCCCTCCAGGGGTGGTAAAATATCCGGTAGGCCCTCGCCCATCCTTCCCTGATGATGCGGCCGTTCACCAGAACATCTCCGGAGTACACATAGGCAAGGGTTCTGCCATACTTGTCCTTCGGCGGATCGCCTATGGTGAGACACACCTTCTTGTTGCCCACCAGCGAAGAGAGGTATGCCTTGCTATCCTCCCCAAAAGGTTCCGGTTCATGATAGGGAGACTGGACCTCCGGGGCATTCACACCAATGAGCCGGATCTTCCTGCCATCATCCAGCAAGATAGTATCACCGTCAAAGACATGCACCACAAGATGGACTTTGCCGACTCCAAGGGCGTGGTAGATGCCAAGCATAAGAATAAGAGTAATGGATACGATAGGTATGAGGATTTTTTGGGGTTGTACCACGGGAAGGTTCTTGAGCCTCTTCAGTTCCCTGCCATTTCGTCGAGATCGGCCAGGATAGTTTTGACATAAAGGTCACTGTAGATGACGGGAGCAAGGTGCGTACCGGGAAGCACCCGTAAAGTGAGGCAACCAGGAGAACCCTCCATATCGGAATAGAAAGTCGATTTAAATCGCAGTATATCCTCCGGGGTAATATTGGCCGGATCTTTAATGCCGAGCTGTCGATAAGGGTTCATGCAGGAATCATCGTGGCCGAAAATCACTGCGATATGCTTTAGATTGCGTGCCTTAAATGAGCTGCTGTCGCAATATCGGCTGCAGTCGCGGATATCCTTAAAAATGCGCAAGAGCTTTTTTGGATGAAGATCAACCATGGCATCAGGGATGGACCTGAAGAAGTCTCCGGCAACGCCCTTGGTAAATCCCCAGGCCGATCGGAGGGTTTGCCCTGCATGGCCGTTGCCCATCTTTGTCGCAATCCTCAGACTCTCGCCAGCAAACCTTCCTGTGATACCCCAGGGTCCCCAGTGCTCGTAGCCAGCGGGGCAGACCTGTCCCATTGAGCACACAGATGTCTGATAGGCATGGGAGAAGCGGCGGGCCAGGATGCCGCCGTGAGACCACCCGATCGATATAAGCTCTGTGTCCAAGATTTCCTGCCCAGGGGTTTTTGTCATGCCGCAGATGGACACCTGCATGTCGCTACGTGGCGCAAACCCTCTCACGGTGATGCCTTCACGTGCGAGTACGAAGCGCACCATTTCCATAAGGATGACATCCTTGCCTCTATCGCCGTGCAATGAAGGGTCGACGCCATAAGGGGTGTCGCAGACAGGTATGATCACCATGCCGGATCTGCTCAGGAGGGCGAGTCTGCTGGTGAATTCATAGGCATCATCCGGCCGCTGGGCATGACCCTGGAAGAATACGATGACCGGCCCTGCGGGATGGCCCCGCTCTTTATCAGCTGCCTTTTCTTCTTGAGACCGGGCATCAATGAACACAAAGAAGCCCTTAATGGTTTCATCATTAAAGCTGACGTGCAGGGTTTCCACTTCAGGC
>JBEKLI010000344.1:0-2832 GCA_050010275.1 Desulfomonilia bacterium
TTATCGGCGGAGGAACGATTTTTTCGTTTTCTTTCCGCACGAGGCTGATGGCCTCCACCGGGCAGGTGCTGATGCACAGCCCGCAGCCGATACATTTCTCAGGGGTAATATGGTATGCCTGTTCACCTTCCTCGATGGCCGCCACCTGGCACCGTTCCTCTGCGCAAAGCCCGCAGCTGATGCATGTATCCGGATCAATCTTGGCATAGTAATGTGAATTGACAACATCCCATGCCGGGAGGCCCAGATCATTGATGGCCCTTAAGGGCCCGCAGCAGCACTTGCAGCAGTTGCAGATGAAGAACTGCCCGTTCTGCAGATTGTTGGTCAGGTGCACGAGTCCTACTGATTCAGTCATTTTCAGCAGCTCATAGGCCTCATCCTTTGTGAGAACACGGCCCATGGGAGAGTTATCGAATACCCCCGGAACCGGGGCGAGTGCCAGGCAGACCTCCAGCGGCCTGTCGCATGGCTTGCCAAGCAGGGCTTGCTCTTTCTTGCAGATGCATTCATTCACCAAAAACGACTTGCTCTTCTCAATAAGGGCTGAGACCTGTTCATAGGGAATGGCCTCCTGCCCCGATGAGATTGTTTCCTCTATGGGGAGAACCTGCATGAGCTGGGGTTTGTTGGCAAAAAACTGCTTGCCGTAGATATGCATATATTGATCGGCCAATTCGGCCATCTCCTTGTCGAGGCGGGGGAGCTGGAACTCAAAGATCCCGAAGACCCATGGCAGCATCTTAAAATACCAGGTGTCGCCAAACTGGAGAGCCCAGAGTTGTCCATGCTGGCCCATGGTTATAAGCTTCTCCAGAAGGCCTTCCAGGGGGCGTCCGGTGCGCTGGGCCACCTGCTCGGCTGTCTCAAAGGTCAGCCTCATATCGCAAAAGATATCGGCTTCGTCAGGAGCGAAGATTTTCTTCAACATCCTGATCTCCACACCACTATCGGTCGATGGGAACCCATTAGGGAGTGTATCCAGGACCTTTGCCAATCGATCATAGACGTCATTGTGAGTATTCATTGATGGTACCTCCTTATATTTTAAAGAATAACGAACGGATCCGCTTACTTCTTGCCTCTCTTTTTGTTTGTTCTTTCCGCAGGCTGCCATTTTATCTTCCCGGACAAGGCACAGGTTGGTTCGCCTTTGGGCCGCGCCCTCTCACCGGTGATAATGAGCGACCCGGTATCCATGAGAAAACGCGTTATCTCTTTCTCACTCATGGGCTCTATGACCCCATCGTTAAGGAGCACTGCCAGCCCATGGGAGAAGACCCACATCTTATTCAACACCTCCTTGCGCTGAGCGGTGGACAACCCTGTCATAATCTCTTCATGTTCGAGCCTCTCCATGAGGACATCAAACACATACCCACGATATTTCTTCTGTCTTTGAGAATCATCCTCTTCACCGGGCTCATGATAGTACATCATTCTGAAGAGATTCTTCTCCTCCTGGGCGAACATGACATAGCCCACCCCCATATCGAGGAAGCCGAGACCCGACCATTTTTTCGTTTGGTAATGGATGAGCACATCGCTGGCCCTCTTGGCGATCTCGTCTTCGAGGTTCTTCATGGATTTAAGTCCGGAATAGATGGGCATGGTGGAAGACCCCAGCTCCTGGGCGATGGCGCGTGCAGAGCACTTATCCCATCCTTGCTTGCGGATGACGCTGAAGGCCGCCTCGATGATGTCGTTTGTACTGAATTTCTTTTCAGGCATGAGTCCATCCCTAATAACGGTTGTTATATAACTACTGTTATTTAATGTCAAGATCATTTTTCAAAGATAGACGAGACTTGTGCTTTCTTTGCAACAGTGGTTGATGACTGGTGCCATTACATTGTGGGCAAAAAAGTGTGGCAAACGACTTTCCCCGTTGCCGTATACTCCCGCCCTCTTGTTGATTCCGGCAGTGGTATGATATTTGCTTGATGAATCTTTGTCTTTTTGCCCATGATCAAAAATACGGGTAGGTAAACAAAAGGGAGTATGAATCACAGATGAGGAAAATAAAGATAAAAATATCAGGTGCTTTGATCACAGGCATTCTGATTGTCGCTTGTGTAACATTGTTTAGTCAGGGTATCGCACGTGGTTCAGATGGGGATGGCACGGTAAACCCTCTACCGGTTGATCCTGATTTCAAGCCGCGATTGGGCACGTATTATTACCGGGTTGATTTTAACAATGTGAGTATTGGAACGGCAAGTATCGTGATAGATCGCGAAGGTGATCTTTATAAGATACAGGTTCTTGCCCAAACGATCGGCATGGTCGAACGCTTGTATAGGCTGCGCTACAAGGGAGAAGCCCTTATGAACAGCGAGCCAGTATCATCGGTGGAGACAAAGATGCAGCAGGAGGTCAGATCGTCTGAAAAAGACACGACCATAAAATTTCAAGACAATGGGACAATAAAAACTACAGAGATAGAATCGAAGAATGGGGCTACCGTTAATTATGATGTTCGAAGGATTCAGACCGAAAGATTTACGTTGGATCCGTTTTCTGCAACCTACCTGGTGCGAGGACTCGAGTGGAAAGTGGGTGTGGAAAAAGTCTTTGATGTATATCCTGGGAAATACCAATATGAGTTGAGGCTGAAGTGTGAGAGTATGGCGACTATTGATATCGCCGGCGAGAAACGCAATGCATACGTGATTATTCCGACAGTGACAAACCTGGACCCGGATAAACAGGCTCAAGCCTCAAAAAAGAAGCAGGTGAGAACGAAAATATATGTTTCTGCCGATGAGCTTAAGGATGTGCTTAAAATCGAAGCCAGCCATACATTGGGGAATTTCCGGGTTCTTATGGTAA
>JBEKLI010000345.1:0-2802 GCA_050010275.1 Desulfomonilia bacterium
GGTCAAAACATAATCCGCCCCGGAGAAATGCTCAGCATGCCTTGTGCACAAGGTCGCATATACACCGCCCAGGATTACAGGGACTCCGGGGAGGTATTTCTTGATAATCTCTATAGCCTCGAACACCCCCGGGTACCAGTAGGTCATCATGGATGTGACCAGTACTACATCGGGCCTAGCTACCTTCTCAAGCTCATGGAGAAATGCCTCGGGTGTAATACCATATCTCGCGTAATTCCTCGGGATTGACTTGAGGGCTGGCGGCTTGGGTATGATTGTGCGAGGAAATCTTCCATGCCCGCCCGGTTTTTTAATAAGATCATTGTCTACCCTCAGGCAATCAATAAAGTCCACCCCGCACCCGTTCTTTCTCAAAAGGGCGCCAATGAAGAGCAGCCCCAGAGGCTTTGCCCACAGGTCATAGGCAGCAAAGTCATAGATCCATGGATTGACGAGGAGGACCCTCTTGCCTTTCATTCAATGCTTCACGTCATGCACACTCACTCAACTCTGGTGGTAAACACATCCAAGGCCTTATCAATCTCCTGGTTTCTCCTGGCCTTCTTCCACTTGAGTTCTTTGGCCATCACATCCGCAGCCTCTTCAATGATAGAAGTACCCGGGTTGCCGAGCGTGCATAGCCCGGTCCTGCGGAAGAGCACGTCACTTAAGGAAACCGCCATCTCAGCCCTGATGGCATAGACTACCTCGGCCCAGATATCCGGGAAGGACTCACAGATGGCGGATGCATACTTCTTTTTTTCAGCAAGTTGAATGACATTCTGGTAGCGGCTGCCGTAGTTGCGGCACAGATTTTCGATAACATTATCATCGAGATCTCCAGCCCTAAGGATCTTGGCCCGCTCAACAAAACTGGCGAACCTCCCCATCTCTCCACCATAGAGGGGCGTTGTATGGGTCTGGCAGGGCACAGCATCCCTTCCAAGCTTGGCGAAGATCATATCAACAAGCTGTTTGGCCATGTTGCGGGAGGTAGTGTACTTGCCGCCGATGGCGGTGACGAATCCCTTAACCCCTTCATCGAGTTCATGATCGTAGAGCTCGTACTTACGAGAGGCATCATAGACCTCCACCTCGACACTCGTCTCCTTCTCAACAATGGGACGAAGCCCCCCATACTGATACACGATATCCTGCCTGGTGAGCCTGGCGGCAGGGACGGTCGCATTGATCTCGCCTAAGAAATCGGTAATATCGGCCTGGGTAACCTTAAAGTCATCCGGGTGGCCCTTATAGACGTCATCCGTTGTGCCGATGAGGCTGAATCCCCTCCAAGGTATGATAAAGAAATGCCTGCCGGTCTTCGTCTGAAGGACCAGGGCATGATCCTTGTGCAGAGGTTTTGTGATGATGTGAATGCCTTTGGAGCGGATGAGGCCGTGGTGCTTCCTCCCCCTGATCTTTCCCAAGATGAGGTCGGCCCATGGGCCTGCAGCGTTCACCGTGATGGAAGCCTTGATGTCGTATTCAGAGCCGGTCAACAGCTCCACCACGTGCGCGCCTGTAATCCGGTTCCCATCCATGATGAGGTCTTCGGCCTTCACATAGTTGGCGACATCGGCCCCGTATTCCGCGGCTGAGAGGATGGGCTCCAGAGTAAGCCTCTCGGGGCTGTACATCTGGCAGTCATAATAGATGACCCCACCCTTGAGCTCTGCGGAATCAAGGATGGGCTCCATGGCAAGGATCTGGTCGGCGGAGAATTTTTCATGCCCGGGGATCTTCTTGTCATCGTCATTGATCCACTTCCGGTCATAGGAGAGCGTGTCATAAAAGACCATGGCGGAAATGGCGGCGGGCATTCCCCGCATACCCCAGCCATAGCCCGGAAAAACAAAGGGCAGGGGGTAGACGAGATGTGGGGCGATGATCTCCATGATCCTGCGCTCCTGGAGTGATTCCCTCACCAGGCCTACTTCAAATGTCTTTAGATAGCGCAAGCCTCCGTGGATGAGCTTTGACGTAGCAGCCGAGGTGGCTGCCCCGAAATCACCCTTGTCGATGAGGGCCGCCTTCAGCCCCCTCAGAGCAGAGTCCCAGGCAATGAATGCACCGGTGATGCCGCCGCCGATCACCAACACATCATAGTTCGTCCCTGCCATCTTCTTGATATCTCTGATCATAGCCCCTCTCCACACAAGTGTCTTACGTGCCCTCGTCTCTAGGGGAATAGCGCAACAGAACAGTTATCTATCAATAATAATAGGCAGATGATTGTATGCAAATCACAGCGCCTTTTCAGGCCTGCCGTTATCAAGGTTACCCGACGGCCTCAGGCCATGAGATAACCCCCGATGATGAGTTTCTGGATCTCACTCGTGCCGGCACCGATTGCATAGGCCCTTCCGTCCCGCAGGTACCGCTCCAGGGGGAATTCCTTCATGTATCCGTAACCGCCGTGGATCTGCAGGGCTTCCGAGGTGACCCTGTTCACCATCTCACAGGCATAGAGCTTCACCTGTGCAGCTATCATCCTGGTCTGACGTTTCTTTCCGCTATCAAGGCAGGCAAGGCCCTTGTATGCAAGCAGGCGTGCGGCCTCGATCTCTATGAGCATGCTTGCGAGCTTGTCCTGGATCATCTGGAAGGTGATGATGGGCTGTGTGAACTGCTGCCGTTCCTTTGCATACTTGAGCGCAGCGTCAAAGGCCGCCTGTGCGATGCCGATGGCCTGGGCGCTCCAGAGGATACGTTCTACGTCAAGGCCTGAAAACATGACGGAAAGACCCGTACCCTCAATCCCGCCCAGGAGATTTTCCTCCGGCACATGGCAATCTTCCA
>JBEKLI010000346.1:0-2764 GCA_050010275.1 Desulfomonilia bacterium
CAAGCAGGCCTTCAAGGTGCATCTCCCCCAACCCTATGAGCGGCTGTTGATCGATATCTTGAAAGGAGATCTCACCCTCTTCGTGAGAGAGGATGAGATCGAGGCAATGTGGTCGGTCGTAGACCCGATTATCCGGAGGTGGGAAGAGAACAAACCTGCAGATTTTCCGAACTACGAAGCAGGCACATGGGGACCTGCGTGCGCCCGGCAGCTCATTGAACAGGACGAAAGGAGCTGGATCACGGCATAGGGCAGAGCTCGAAGATGAGGCGTTTTCTCTCAAGGAATGAACTCGTAAGGATCCATGTCATGGGTGTGCTCGGGAAAGTAATCGTATTCGATGACAAGGCAGGTCTCGTGTCTTTTGTCACAAGAAAATGGCAGGGGATTTGTGCGGAATCCCTGGATAAAAGAGGATGCATGACGGCCGCCCTCTCCGGAGGGAATACGCCGGTCGATATATACAGGGCTTTTGCCCTGTGCGACTTCCCCTGGGGAAATATCCAGATCTTCCAGGTCGACGAGAGGTTTGTGCCCAAGGACGGCAAGGACAGCAATTACCGCATGATCCGGGAGACCCTCCTCGATGTTGTATTAATGCCGGAAAAGAATATCCATGTTGTGGATACAAGCTGGTCTAGCCCCGATGAAGCTGCCAAGGCCTATGAGAAGGAATTGGCCGGATTCTTCCGATTGCAGCGCGGACGGTTCCCGAGGTTCGACATCATCATGCTCGGGCTCGGTGAGGATGGCCACACCGCTTCACTCTTCCCGGGCAGTTCCCTTTTTGATGACACAGATCACCTGGCGCAGGCCGTGATGCTCGATAGTAAACGCCATGACCGAATCACCCTTACCCTACCGGTTATAAATCATGCCCGGCATATCATATTCTTCGTCCAGGGAGCACATAAGGCGTTTGCACTCAAGAAGATCGTGGAAGAGAAGGACACAACCCTGCCTGCAGCCAGGATAAACCCGGTAGACGGCGAGCTCCTTTTCGTTGCGGACAGGGAAGCGGCCCGTCTCCTCACGGAGAATACCTACACAAGGGGTGAACCATGAAGATCATCCCGGCCATTCTTGCCGAGAGCCTTGATGAATTTGTGATGCGCATACACCAGGCGGAAAAATTCGCCGACTATGTCCAGGTCGATATCATGGACGGCTTTTTTGTTGATACGAGGAGTTTTGATGTGGAGATGATCAACAGCATCCAAACATCTCTGTCCTTTGAGGTTCATCTCATGGTGCAGGAGCCGATAAACGCCTTGATGAATATTCGTACCCCTTCTCTCAAGAAGGCTATATTCCATGTTGAGGCGGCAGGGGACCCGGCCAGATTCATCGAGAAAGCCAGGGAAAGGGGATTATCAACAGGATTGGCCTTTAAGCCTGAGACCGAGATCGATGATTTCAGGGACATTGCCGTTCGATGCGATACACTCCTGTTTCTCGCCGTAGATCCCGGGCGATACGGAAGTCCCTTCAGGCCTGAGGTCTTACGGAAGCTGTCACGGGCACGGCAGGAGTTTCCTGATAAAACGATCTGTGTTGATGGAGGTATCTCTTTCGATAACCTGAAACTCTTGTATGATGCACGGGTCGATTGTGTGTGCATCGGGAGCAGGATATTTCTTCATGGCAACCCTGAGGATAATTACCGGATGTTTGTAGGGCGCATCAGAGAGCTGGATGCCACAAAGTGAAGGGACCCTTGCTTGGGAACAGTTTGATGATTATTATACGTAAGGTTCCAATAAAAAGGACTCCGCGGAATTCCACGTGTGGTCCTAGAGATGAGGCGACACAATGAAAAAGTTTCTTCTTGGAACAATACTTCTGGCGACGCTGGTACTTGTATTTCCTATTCCAGCAATGGCAAAGGTAAATGTAGGCATTAGCATTTCTCTTCCACCCATCGTATTCGCCGCACCTCCAGCGGTGGTAGTGATACCTGAGACGGATGTCTATGCTGTCCCTGACATAGATGTGGACATCTTTTTCTACCATGGTTGGTGGTGGCGTCCGTGGGAAGGGCGCTGGTATCGCTCACGGAACTATGACTCAGGTTGGGCCTACTATCAAAGGGTCCCATCTTTTTATGGAAGGATACCGCCAGGGTGGAGGAATGACTACAGGGATCATCGGTGGCAAGGACATCCATGGAACTACCAGCGAATACCTCACCAACAAGTTCAACGAAACTGGCGCAACTGGGAACAGAACAGGCATTGGGAGAAACAAAATACTTGGGGTGTCCAAGGTTTGAAACCCAGAAACCGACCACAATCCGGAAGGGTCCAACAACAGCACTCACAGCCACAACACCGGGAGGCACCACAACAATCTGAATCACGACGTGGAAAACCTGAAAGAGGGCAGGAAGATAAACAGGATAGAAATTAGGTTAATAATTAGTTTATCCCTCTTAAAGCACACGTTTAAATTACCCATGATTATTTTATCGTAATGGGAAAGTGTGAACGGGGGTGTCATAAGTAAGTACCTAAAAACACTCATAAGTGGGTTCAATAAAGTTTACAACAGGGGTACAGATTCTCAAATGATCTTTGAAGTAGGCATTCGTTGATTTCATATCAGAATGTATAGTCACGATTAAATGGAGCTTGCTGAGATTTATCGCAGTAATCAACGGTTGATATTTAGAAATCGGTGCCAGCAATTTATCGAAGTTATCATCAATATGAGAAAAGCGATGATTTTTTGGCATGAAATCTATGAGTTTCTATGCCCATCTTTT
>JBEKLI010000347.1:0-2761 GCA_050010275.1 Desulfomonilia bacterium
GTCTTAAGTGGTGGGCCGCCCTGGTTCACATCGCTTCCTTTGCCGTGGGCAGCGTGCTTAAATAAACATCATCAGGCGTTCTGTTGTCAAGCCCTTGATGACGCCGCCATCTGTTGTATCGATCAAACCACAGGGTAAGTCCTTTTCTCACCTCACTCAATGAGCCATACGCCTTGAGATACACATCTTCGTACTTCACGCTCCTCCAGAGCCGTTCGATGAACACGTTGTCCATCCAGCGGCCTCGGCCGTCCATGCTGATCTTGATGTCATGCTTCTTGAGTATGTCCGTAAAATCATCCGAGGTAAACTGACTGCCCTGGTCGGTATTGAAAATCTGGGGTGTCCCATAGAGAGCAATCGCCTCCTCCAGAGCATCTATGCAGAATGAGGTATCCAGGGTGTTTGAAAGCCGCCAGGAGAGCACCTTTCTGCTCGCCCAGTCCATGATGGCCACAAGATAACAGAATCCCCTGGCCATGGGGATGTAGCATATATCGGCTGCCCAGACGTGATTGGCTTCGGTGATAGAAAGTCCTCTCAAGAGATAGGGGTAGACCGTATGCCCAGGATGGGTTTTCGAGAGGCGCGGTTTCCGATAGAGCGCTTCTATGCCCATCCTCCTCATGAGGGTGCGCACGTGGCTCCTGCCGATCGTTATGGCCTTTGTTCCACAGTTCGTTCCTGATGCCCCTGGTTCCTGCATAGGGACATTCCAGGTGTAGCTCGTCGATAAGACGCATCAGCTCCCTATCCTTGTCGCTCGCCGGAACGGGAAGGTAATAGACGCCCGATCTGGAGAGGTTCAAGATACGGCACTGTTGTAGCAGCGGCAAGGGATACTCCCGGTTGATCATTTCTTTGCGCTCGACCCGTCTATGCGCCCGAGCGCGACTGCCAAAAAATCATTCTCCATCGCCAGCTGGCCGATCTTGGCGTGGAGCTCCTTCACATCGGGCTCCCCGGACGGTTTGCCCTTATCGAAGATCTCCGATGCCCTGTCCAAAAGCTGCTTCTTCCACTCCGCGATCTGGTTGGGGTGGACCTGAAAGCGTGAGGCTAATTCCACGACCGTCTGCTCTCCCTTGATCGCTTCCAGCGCTACCTTCGCCTTGAATGCTGCACTGTGGTTCCTTCTCGTACGTTTCGTCATGATCACCGCTCTCCTTTCGACTTTGAGTCGTTATTGTAGAGCAGCGTCACCACTTAATCTACTGTCCAGGTTTTCCGGACCGGCTCTCCATGGAACCCTCCTTCTCTGTTGTCAAAGAAAGCTTACCGGGGGGCGCCGGGTGCGGTCCATCTCGTCTTGTATCATCCCCTATCCGTATCCATGGGCCGCAAACGTCCGCGCCCCAACGCGTTTCAGACGGATCTCGTCTTTTATCATCTCGGCTCTGTCGTCCGGAATGAGGATAATCAGCTTCTGGAGCGGCTTTTCAGGGGGTATCTTGTCTTTTATCTTCCGTTTCCTCCAGGGCTTCAAAAGAGGAATCGATCACTTCAACATCCAGATCGGGACAGTCGCTCCCAATAAGAATGACTGACCGGAATTGGTCTGTAAAGCAGC
Organism: Desulfomonilia bacterium; assembly: GCA_050010275.1. Lineage (GTDB taxonomy): Bacteria > Desulfobacterota > Desulfomonilia > UBA1062 > UBA1062 > MWEI01. The sequence continues at coordinate 1,571 of JBEKLI010000347.1, forward strand.
GCTGAAATGCGTCCTGCATTTTTTCACCCAAATTTCCACCGCACTGCGGCATATATTTATAACCGACGCCAAAGCGTTCTTTCATCGCTTCAAATTTTTCAGGTGGATGAAAGGCTATTTTCAGACAATAATTCCCCCGACTGAGTATTGAAAGGAGGTCGTCTACAAAATGGCCATACAGATCCGCGATGAATTTCTCATCGTAATCACATGCCAGCCGTGATTTGACTTGCCCCTTCTCCGGGTACCTGGCAAAAATGATCAGGCATCTGTCTGTGATATGACTCATATTTATCGTCTTTAAGATTGAAATAACCCTTTGTTTCAATGCTCCCTTTTGGTAAAATCACAGGCCAATTCGTCATACGGAATTTTTATGAAGAATAATCCTGCCAGCGAACGGTTCCTGCCAAATTATTGGAAACCCATCCTATTTCTATTTCTTATTGTAATCATGCTTGTCCTGTTTCGAATCGCATCTCCCGGCATAAGACTGGAGAATATTCGTGAATGGGTTCATGGCCTCGGATTCCTGGGTCCTTTGGTATTTATTGCAATTTATGTTGCGGCCGTCATTGCAGCTCTCCCCGGGGCGGTAATAACCATTGCGGCGGGGGTTATTTTCGGGTCTTTTGCCGGGGTTGTTCTTGTCAGTATTGCCTCAACCATTGGAGCATCTCTCGCCTTCATCATCGCAAGGTATCTGGCCAGGGATTTCATCGTGCAAAAATTTTCAAACCATGAAACTTTCAAAAAACTGGACCATATGAGTAGGAGACATGGTGTGATTATTGTGGCCATAGCGAGGCTTATTCCCATCTTCCCTTTCAACATCATCAACTATGGCTTCGGGTTAACATCCGTACCTATCTCAACGTATGTTTTCTGGTCCTGGCTGTGCATGCTCCCCGGAACGGTTCTGTATGTCGTAGGCACTGATGCCGTCGTCAGCGGGATATCAAATGGCAAGGCTCCCTGGCTCCTTATTTTGATCGTGCTTGCAACTGCGGTATTGCTATTGATATCCGCCCGAATTGCCCGCAGCAGGATTCGGAATGACAAGTAGTACTTTACCTGTAAAAATGCGCCAATTTTTCTGGTGATACGCCAAAAGAAAATAGGGTAATCAAGATCCAGTTTCGCAAGGTGCACTGGAAAGCTCCTTCTGTCTCCCATCTCCGGGCAGATGTT
>JBEKLI010000348.1:0-2739 GCA_050010275.1 Desulfomonilia bacterium
GCCTATGGCCCCGGGAATATAACCTTTTGTGATCTCGACATCGGACATTTGAAGTCTCTCACCCTCGTGCTGATTTTCTTGTCCCCGAGCACCGGCTTCATTCCTTGTTCTCCTGCTCGACTTCACGGTCGAAGTCCGCATCTTCTTTCCAGGATTCGTCTGAAGTATATTCTCTGCGAAACGTCTCCATCATTTGGTCAAGGGGCACATCCGAGAATTCTCCTCGATGCTTAAGATATTCCATGTGTTTGTGCCCATCGAGGTCAAAGGGGTGGTAGATCGAATCGGTAAGACCGTCAAAATCAAGGGGCTTGAACCGGAATTTCTCGCAGAGTTCGATATTGAAGGCTGGTGTGGCCTTGATCCAGGTACCATACAAATATATGGATGTGTACCCGTGCCAGTAGAATATGTCGGTCTTCATCACCTCGCGCATACGCGCAGTGGTAAGGTGATTGCGCACATCGGCAAAACCGAGCCGCGCAGGAACCCCTACAGACCGGCAGCATGCTGCCAGCAGTATTGCCTTGGCCACGCACCAGCCCCTGCCTGAATGCAGTGTGGTGCTTGCCCGGAGCCCTTCGATCGAGAGGTCGAGGGTATAAGGGTCATACCGGATGCCGTCCCGCACGGCGTAATAAAGGCTGACAGCCTGATCCTTTGAATCAGGGGAAGTGCCTGAGTTGTTCAAAGCGAACTCGACAATCGTGGGGTAGTCGCTGTCCACGGCCGGTGTAGGTTGAAGGTATTGCATCATTTCCGGATTCATGCAGTCACATCTACTCCCAGGGAGGCTGCCGGTCAAGCCCAGCGGCCGTGCGTCCGTGATCTTTACATATAGTATGATCTTAGAGTGTTTATTGGGCTCATTACCTTACTGCATCTCCCATGCGTCTAAGCGCCTCGGCCAGCAAACTGCGTGGACAGCCGAAATTGAGGCGAACAAAGCTGTGTGCCCCGAAGTCCGCACCGTTTGACAGGCCGACCCCGGCGTCTTCAAAGAAGGAAGCAGGGTTTGCAGCACCCAACCCACCACAGTCGATCCAGGAAAGATAGGTGGCCTCGACATGGTGCATACGTAAGCCGTGAGCCTGCAAAACAAAATTCTCCACCATGTCCCGGTTCTGCCTGAGATAGTCGATGAGGGCCAGGCGCCAGTCCTCGGAGTCCCGATATGCAGCCAAGGCAGCGGTATACCCGAAGGCATTGACATGGGGCACAATGCCATTCATCACTTTTCTAAAACGAGACCTAAGATCTTTATCCGGTATGACGGCAAAGGAGCATCCAAGGCCGGGAAGGTTATAGGTTTTGCTGGGGGCGAGCAGGGTAATGGTCTTAAGGGCTATCTCTTTATCAAGGGAGGCCAGCATGATGTGGTTCTTGTCATGATCAAGGACAAGTCCGCAGTGGATCTCGTCAGAACAGATAATGATATTATAACGAAGGCAGATCTCGGCCAGATGCAAGAGCTCCTCTCGGGTAAAGACACGGCCGGTGGGGTTCTGCGGGTTGCAGAGGATGAACATCCTTGTATGGGGTGTCATGGCCCGCTCGATTTCAAGGAAGTCGAAGATATATCTGCTGCCGTCATCCACATGGGCGACAGTGATGAGGGCGCGCTTTGAGAGGGAAGGGGCGCTCAGGAATGGCGGGTAGGCGGGGGTGGTAGTGATGACCGCATCACCGGGCTCCCCCACGGCACGGCAGGCGATGTTCAGGCCGCTCACAAGGCCGGGCAGCCACACGATCCATTCGGGTTTCACTGTCCATGCATGTGTGCGCTCCAGCATGCACATGACAGCCTCCAGGAGGTCCTCAGGCGGCATGGTGTAGCCGAAAACGCCGTGGTCCGCGTGCCTGTGCAGTGCCGTGATAACGGCCGGAGGGGCCTTGAAGTCCATATCAGCCACCCATAACGGGATGATGTCCCGGCCTTTATACTTGTCCCACTTGAGGCTCGCAGTATTGCGGCGGTCTACAGGGATATCGAAGTCGTAGAATAGCTCAGGATGATTTGCCATTGTGCATGTAGGTACGGCGAGTTCTGCGGGCAGTCAAGGCAAAACTTACCCATGAATGTCGAAAATGGGCATTGACAAGAAATGAGAAAAGAAATGGCAGAATTGATTTTTCAGCCTACATTATTAGGAACAACCTTTGTTTCTGCAAAAAACGCTCGCAGTATATACAAATCGCCATATGGCATTCTTCTGCATTACCATGTGAATTGAAGATGCAATATTCTTCCCCGCACCTTATGCATCCGTTACACAGTGTGCACTTATCACTGAACGCTTTGCCGGTGCTATCCTGGAAAATCATTATGAATGCCTCAATACATGGTTACACCATCAACTGACAAGAATTGATTCATAGAAGCATCAAGGGCAGCTTTGAAGGAGACATAATCCAACGACTCAAAATCAAGTATTTATCCTAACATTCATATGCAGAATGCACACGACCTCCATCCTACCGGACTTCCAGAAGAATGAAGGCCGTGTCTTGAAACGATTTTTCTTAATGTAATGTTGTGGTAACAACCGATTTGACGTTCTTATATTTGTCTTTCTTCACCATCTCTCGCATGCCGGCGATGGTTTGGATACTCAGGTTCTTAGTGAGGAGGTTTACGACGAAAGACGGGAGGTTACCACCCGGATCCGCCAGGGCTATGTAGGTGACCTCGGTCTTGTCGGGTCCTTTGGGCACCAGGATATAATCCGCAATCAAAAG
>JBEKLI010000349.1:0-2732 GCA_050010275.1 Desulfomonilia bacterium
TGAAGTTTCAGGAGGACAACCCCAGTGGGATCACAAAGGCCGATCTCGTCGTAGGTATTCCGTCCTACAACGAGGCATCCAACATCGCATATCCCACCGAGCAGGCTTGCCTGGGGTTGAAGGATTACTACAAAGAGCTGGACAGCGTCATCATCAACTGCGACAACAGCAGCACCGACGGGACCGGCAAAGCCTTCATGGATACAAACTCGCACGGCATTCCTCAAATGTATGTCTCAACACCTAGGGGTATCAGGGGCAAGGGAAACAACCTGAAAAACCTGTTAAGAAAAGTCCTGGAACTTGATGCAAAGGCTGCAGTCATCATCGATGCCAGCCTCAAGAGCATAACACCGCTGTGGATCAAAAACCTTGCAGAACCAGTCTTCAAAGACTTCGCATTTGTGGCGCCGCTGTATGTCAGGCACAAATATGACGGCACCATTACCAACAATATCGCCTACCCTCTCACCCGCTGTCTCTACGGCAGGAGGGTGCGGCAACCGATCGGAGGGGACTTCGGTCTCTCGGGAAAGATGGCGGGCCTCTTTCTGAAAAGCCCCCTATGGGATGAGGATGTGAGCCAGTTCGGCATCGACATATGGATGACAACCATTGCCATGAATGAGGGCGTTCCCATTTGCCAGGCATTCCTGGGCAAGCCCAAGATCAGCAAACCCAGGGACCCAGCCCTGGAGGTAGGCACCATGTTCCGCCAGATGGTGATCACCATGTTCAACCTCATGGGCGCGTTCCATGACAAATGGGCTACAACCAAATGGAGCAAGCCCACGGCCATCTTCGGATTCGGCATAGGCGACGTGGAAGCGCCGCCTGCCATCAAGGTGAGCAAAGACAAACTCTATATAAAATTCAGGGAGGGCTTCAACATTCACTGGGATGTCTACAGATCCATGTTTTCCAGTGAGAATATCCAAAAGATCAGGGAGATCGCATCACTCGACATCGATCACTTCGAAATGCCCATCCCCGTTTGGGCACGTGTTCTTTTCGACTGCGCCATCGGCTACCATAAGAAGACCCTTGATCGGGGTAAGCTCATCGATATCCTCGTCCCCCTGTACTATGGCATGACCTTATCGTTCGTGAACAAGACCGAGGGAATGTCCCATCAACAGGCAGAGGAGTATTTGGAAGATATGTGCCTCGTATTCGAACAGAGCAAGCCATATCTCACCTATCGGTGGAGCCAATAGAGAAAGGAGCTCTCAATGCCAAAGGTATTGATCGTCGATGACGAGAAGCACATCAGGCTGCTCTATGCCGAAGAGCTGGAAGAGGAAGGCTATGAGGTGGCTGTTGCCTCAGACGGTTCAGGGATACTGGAGCGCATCGGGAAGGAAAAACCCGATGTCATCATCCTTGACATCAAGATGGTCTCCAGTAACGGCCTGGACGTCCTTCAGGAGATCAGGAACAAGTTCTACAACCTTCCCGTGATCCTCTGCAGCGCCTATGGAAGCTATAAGGTTGACATCAAGTCCATCGCCGCGGATGCATACGTCGTAAAATCCTCCGACCTCACCGAACTCAAAAAAAAGATCGCACAAGTCCTGGAAACCACGGTCCCCATATGAAAGATTAAGCTTTGCTGGTTAAGGCCGATCTTCACACCCACTCAACCGCATCCGACGGCGATTTGAGCCCGGAGAAACTCATTACACTCTCAGCGCAGCTGAACCTTAAGGCCATCGCCATAACCGATCATGACACCCTTGCAGGGGTTCAAAATGCGCTGAATTCCAGAAAGACACATGGCATCCAGGTGATTGCGGGTATAGAGATCAGCGCGGAATATGATCCGGGCATGCTTCACATCCTGGGATATTTCCTCACCAACCCTCATGGTCTTGAGGACGCCCTAAAGCAGGTGCAGACAGCCCGCAGAGAAAGGATCCCCAAGGTCATTAAAAAACTGAATGACCTCGGGTGTATGCTTACCGAAGCAGATGTCCTGAAAGAGGCAAAGGATGGACAGATCGGCAGGCCCCACATTGCAAAGGCCCTGCTCAGGAAAGGATATGTCCGTTCCTTCGATGAGGCATTCGATGAGTACCTCGGCAAAGGCAGGAGGGCCTATGTGCCCAAGGAAAAGATGACCTGGAAGAAGGCCGTCTCCCTCATCGTACATTTTGGGGGCCTGCCCGTACTCGCCCACCCCTACACCTTGGGTCTGGGCTCACAGGGATTGGAGGCATTTATCAAGGACCTCATAGGGGCCGGCCTTGCCGGGATCGAGGTCCTTTACCCCGAGCACACCCCGGAGCAGACCGCACTCTACGCCGGCCTGGCCTCCAAGCTGGGGCTCTTGGTCACAGGCGGCACCGATTTCCACGGCCCCGGCAGGAATTCATTCTCACTCGGCGATTACGGTCTTGAAGAAGAACTCTTATTGAAATTCATCAACCGCCTCAAACCATAGTCGGCATCTCTCTTCATGCCACTATGCATTCATACGCATGGTGAGAATACAATCACCGAAGACTATCATGCCTGACAAAGTCGATCGCCCCTCCTTCCGGGGCCTCATGGAAGAGTTGGAAATCCCTTAGAGAAAATGGGCATTTCTTTTCACTCACCCAATGATCCGCATTCGAAGCTAAATTTTATTTATAAGTATAATCAATATGTTGGACAATTACGGCCCTTGGCACCCCCATTGCATTATATATGGTAGCCTCACGATAACTAAGATATTATTTCCCGGCCTC
>JBEKLI010000350.1:0-2719 GCA_050010275.1 Desulfomonilia bacterium
CATACCTGGGGATTTAGGTACTTTGACTACTATGGCGCTCGTTAGATACTCATAGCCCCTTTTCATATCGTTCAATCCATCCATTCGCCCTGAATGGATGGATTGAACCCCCCACTTCCATCACGAGCTGGCAGGAAACAGATAGGAAGAAGAACGAGATACGATTTTTCAGGAGTATTACATCATGAGGTTGTGAGTAGAGTTTTTTACTAGCACACTTGGTAGAGAGCGGCTCACGACCTGGATGAAAAAATAAAAAATATTGGGACACGAAACAAGAAAAAGGAGGATTCAAAAGCTATGGAAGACTTTTTAAAGAAGTGTGAGGAATGCAACCCCGGGGAAAGAGAATTTCTCCAGGCAGTCTCTGAGGTCGTGAAGTCAGTAAAACCGGTCCTTGATAAGCACCCGGAATACCGCAAAGAAAAGATCCTTGAGAGGATGGTGGAACCGGAGCGGTTGGTCATATTCAGAGTACCCTGGGTGGACGACAAAGGAGATGTACAGGTGAACCGGGGCTACCGTATCCAGATGAACAGTGCCATCGGCCCCTACAAGGGCGGGTTCAGGTTCCATCCGTCCGTAAACCTCTCCATCCTGAAGTTCCTGGCCTTTGAACAGGTATTCAAGAATTCGCTCACTACTCTGCCCATGGGCGGAGGCAAGGGCGGCTCCAACTTCGACCCCAAGGGCAAGTCCGATCGCGAGGTCATGAGATTCTGCCACAGCTTCATGAGCGAGATCTTCCGGCATGTCGGCCAGTTCACCGATGTCCCGGCAGGTGATATCGGCGTAGGTGCCCGAGAGATCGGGTATTTGTTCGGGATGTATAAGAAACTCCGCAATGAGTTCGTCGGCGTGCTCACCGGTAAAGGGCTGAATTTCGGCGGGAGCCTCATCAGGCCCGAGGCCACGGGCTACGGCGCCGTCTATTTTGCTGCAGAGATGCTATCCACCAGGAATCAGACCCTTGAAGGCAAGACATGCATCGTCTCGGGCTCCGGCAACGTTGCGCAGTACACCGTGGAAAAGATCCTGGACCTGGGTGGCAAACCAGTGACCATGTCGGATTCCAATGGGTACATTTACGACGAGGCCGGCATCAACAGAGAGAAGCTCTCATTCATCATGGAACTTAAGAATATACGCAGGGGCCGCATCAAGGAGTATGCAGACAAGTATAAGGGTGTTGTATACACCCCCATCGATCCGGCCCAGGATTTCAACCCCCTGTGGGACCACAAGGCCGACTGCGCCTTCCCGTCTGCCACCCAGAACGAGATCAATGGCAAAGATGCGGCAAACCTCATCAAGAATGGCGTCTATCTTGTGAGCGAAGGCGCCAATATGCCCACAACGCCTGACGGTGTAGAGATCTACCTCGACAAGAAGATCCTGTATGGGCCCGGCAAGGCAGCGAACGCGGGCGGTGTTTCCGTATCCGGCCTGGAGATGACTCAGAACAGCATGCGCCTCAACTGGACAAGGGAAGAAGTTGACAACCGCTTACGGATGATCATGAAGGCCATCCACAGCGCCTGTGTGAATGCCTCGACAACATACGGCTCTCCGGGAAACTATGTAAACGGGGCCAACATCGCGGGCTTCGTGAAGGTTGCCGATGCCATGATGGCTCAAGGTATCGTGTAAGGAAAACGAATGAATGCATGGGGCGGCGGTTCCTCTCGATAAGGGAACCGCCGCGATAAATCATGTTGATACTTGAGGAGGCCAATGGACTAAAGAAAACCTCCTTGGATTTCTTGCTTGATTCTGCAATGGCTGTATGATGAACCTAAAGACGGCACCATGGTTGTGGGGGTTTCCATGAAATTGAAAGAGCGCGAGCTATCCAGTAAATATCATCTTAACTTCAAGGTCTTTCTGGAGCTTATGTCTGCAAAAGTCCACGAGATCCTGCTGATCTCGAGCCGTTATGATGCATTCATCATCGAAGAGGACGTCACGCTGGCCTCTCGGATCATCTCAGAATACAGCGGGCTTAACCTCTCCCAGCCACCCCGGGTGACGCGGACATCATCCGCCCTGCATGCACTCAAACTCCTCGATGAGAAAAAGTTCGACCTGGTCTTTTCCATGCCGAACCTCGAGGATATGGATGCCTTCACGCTGGGCAAAAAGATCAAAGATAAGATGCCTCATCTGCCTGTCTATCTGCTGGCGCACAGTCTCAGGGGCATCCAGACCTCGAATGAGGCCATTCTCTACGAAGGAATCGACAAGGTCTTCATCTGGTCAGGGAACGCCGACCTCCTGCTTGCCATTATCAAAAGCACGGAAGATGCACTGAACGTCGAATATGATACCACACATGCCCAGGTTTGCGTGCTCATTTTCGTCGAAGACTCACCGCTCTACTACTCAACGCTGCTCCCCATCTTCTACAAGGAAGTGGTCCGCCAGATCCAGGCCGTTCTGGAGCTCGGGGTGAACGAGGAAGAGCGGCTGCTGATCATGCGCACCAGGCCCAAGATACTGTCCGCTCAGACCTTTGAAGAGGCTGCCGATCTCTATGAGAAGTACAAGCCTTATTTACTGGGTATCATATCGGACACGCGCTTTCCAAAGCAGGGTAAAGTTTACGGCAATGCCGGGGTTGATCTGCTTTCCCGGGCCAGGCGTGAGATGCCCTATCTTCCCCTGCTCTTGTTCAGCTCCGAGCCGGAGAATCAGCCCAAGGCCGGGCGCATCCCGGCTG
>JBEKLI010000351.1:0-3622 GCA_050010275.1 Desulfomonilia bacterium
TACTTTAATGATCTATATTTTGATATCAGGTGATGCTAATTCTAAAATTGAAGAAATATAGGAAGCTATTGTAAGCTTATCTGAAGTTCACCTATGAATATTTTATGCATGATTTCTATAAAGAATATGCACCGATATTCGAGCCGATTACCATCAATGGGTGCGAGATCAAGAACCGCATCGTCATGGCACCCATGAATTGCAACTACACGGCGCCGGATCACTACATCAGCAAGCAGCAGATGGCATATTACGCCGCAAGGGCAAAAGGTGGGACCGGTCTCATCATCACTGAGGCGCAGGCAGTATCCACTCTGCCCTGTGCGGACACCTACCGCAAGTATAACAATCCGTATTTGACCGATTATCGCTATGTGCCACTGCAATCCGAGTTGGTGGAACATGTGCATTCCTTTGGCGCCAGGATCTTCGCCCAGCTTTTCACCGGACCCGGCAGACAGGGAACAAGCGATCTCGGTGCGGCCGAACCGGTCTCGGCCTCGGCTATTCCCTGGCGCTGGCAGTTCCATAAGGGCATCAACGGCTCAATGGATATGAAGCTCTTAAGGGGGGGGATCAGGATGGCGGGATACTATGGCGCTATCCCTGATATAGAGAAAGACCCCGAGGCCTTTCTCGCCTTAGTGGATAAGATCCCTATGATGCATATGATGGGGCAGCAGCCCAGGGAAATCACGCGAGAAGAGATCAAGCAGCTTGTCATCGATGAAAGCAATGGTGCCAGGCTGGCGAGATTGGCAGGATATGACGGCGTGGAGATCCATGCCTGCCACGGCTATCTGGTGCATTCCTTCCTTGTCGAACGGTCCAATTACCGGAAGGATGAATACGGCGGCAGTTTTGAGAACCGTATTCGTTTTCTGTTGGAGCTGATCCGGTCGGTGCGTCGGTATGTCGGGCCTGATTATCCGGTGGGGGTGCGATTCTCGGCCTCCGACGATCTGCCCGGCGGGTATGATCCCCATGTTGCCGCCATGATAGCGAAGCGGGCGGAAGAAGAAGGGGCGACCAGGCTGCGATAAAGATCCCGGTCATCTGCCCGTCCGTGCATAACCCGGAAAATGTCGTGGCTGTGCTGAAGAACGGTAAAGCAAGCATGGTTTCACAGGGGAGACAGCAGATTGCTGATCCCGACTGGGTAAACAAGGTGAGGGAAGGCAGAGAGAAGGAGATCATCAAATGCACCCGCTGCAACTTGGGCTGCATCATCCGCTTTATTGCAATGCTTCCGGTGCGGTGCATCAAAAACCCGCGAACAGGACAGGAAGAGCATATCGAGGAATATGCCAGGCGCCCCATCGTGCCGCTGAAGAATCGCGTGTGGCAGACGGCCAGTGATTGGGCTCGCAAGGATCTATCCAAGACCTGGGAATATGCTGAAGGGGAACTCGACCAAATTATGCAGCGGTAAGATAATGAGGAGTTCATCATGACAAAAAAGATTGATGATGGTTATTTTAAGATCGATCCCGAGCCCCATCTTATTGGGAAAAATGGTTCCTACTATGAATATTTCCCCGGATACCGGATGTGGTGGAAGGCAATCGAAAATATTTCAAGGCCACTCTTCACCGGCACGCACCCCAACATCCTGGTGAAGGCAGCGGAAGGTTTGGAAGAGTGGGAGACGCAGAAGAATCCTGACCCATCGAATATCCTGCGCGCCATGGACAAGTACGGTGTGGACATTGCCTGCCTCTTGCCCGAGTCGTGCATGGATACCTGCGGCTATTCAGGCCGGTTCTGCACGAACGGGGAAATGGCCGAGATCGTGGAATCGAATCCTGAGCGCTTCATGTATCAGCCCAATATGTCTCCCATAAAGTTCAAGGGCGTAAAGAACACTATCAGGGAATTGGAGTACTGGGTAAAGGAAAAGAAGGCCAAGATATTCAAATATCTATGTACCGAGGATACCTATATCAATGATCCGGATCTGTGGCCTTTTTATGAGAAATGCGAGGAGCTCGGCATCGTGCTGGATATCCATACGGGCATGTCATGGTGTCCGCCACAGGCGAGCAAATACGCGAACCCCGTTTTCCTCGACGATGTGTGCCGTGATTTCCCGGAGCTGAAGATCGTGGCGTTTCATATGGGATACCCCTATTGCGATCAGCTGAACATGGTGGCCATGGGACATGCGAATCTGTATGTCTGCCTCAGCCTCCTGGTTCCATGGGCAATAACAGCTCCGAAAAAATTCGCTACAATCATTGGCGAGGCCTTGCGGTGGGTAGGGCCTGACAAGATCATCTGGGGAACGGACTATGCAGGCTACGGCGTACAGATCAAAGGTGCCGTGGAGGGATTGCGAAATTTCCAGATACCCGAGGACATGCAGGAAGGCTATGGCTATCCGCCCATTACGGACGAGGACAAGGCCAAGATCTTCGGTGGTAACCTAGGTCGCCTCTTAGGTATCGATACGACTAAGCGGAGAATCAAGACCACGTAAGGGGGGATATGCATATGCCTGCAAAGCAGTGGGTGCTTGTCACCGGCGCGGCCTCCGGTATCGGCAGAGCTGCAGCGCTGTTGCTCGCCGAAAGGGGCTTCGGTGTTTATGCTACGGATATGTCCGTTGGTGAACTGGATAATCTTCGCCGGATAGGTGGCATTGAGACTTTCAAGCTCGATATAACCGATGATGCTGATGTCGTGAATGCTGTTGATTTCGTTGACAGGAAAGAAACTGGACTTCTTGCTTTGATCAACAACGCGGGCATTTTCAGTCCCGGTCCGCTCATGGAACTCCCTGTCGAACGGTTAGCGCAGCAATTCAATGTCAACATGTTCGGAACGCATCGGTTGACCAAGGCTCTTTTCCCCCTGCTCTTAAAATCCAGGGGCCGGATCGTGAACGTTTCGAGTGTGGCCGGGTTTGTGGCCACGCCTTTTTCCGGCCCCTATGCCGCAAGCAAGCATGCCATCGAAGGGTGGTCGAATGCCCTGCGGCGCGAGATCATGCCGTTTGGAGTCAAAGTCATTGTGATCGAACCTGCTCTCATCAACACGCCGTTGTGGGACCGGGACATCGAAGGAAGGATAGAGCAGTATCGCGGCAGCATTTTTTATAACGCTAACCGCAAAAAACTTGAGCATGAAGCGGCCGAAGCCAAAACGCACGGTGTGCAGCCAGAAGTAGTGGCTGAAGCCATTTATCAGGCCTTGACCTTGCCTAATCCCAAGCCCCGCTACCTGGTAACTAACCACCCGATTCAGCACCGGCTGGTGAGAATTCTGCCCGATACGCTCCTGGATCGACTGATGGCCAAGGAATTCTAGGTTATGAAGGTTTATTTTCTTGCCACCGGTTTTGGGAATGTTGCTAAAGGGTTATTTGTTCAGGGCGCAGGCTTCAAGAGTGTTCGTTTTCCCATTCTCAGTGTTTTGATCGAACGGAATCATGATTTGGTGCTCTTCGATACAGGTATAGGCACACGTATTAATGAAGAGATGCGGCCTCCAATCTATTGGGGCAACCTTTTTTTCCACCGCTGCGTCATGCGCACTCAATTCATGCCACAGCGTGACGCCTTGGTGCACCAACTGCCGCGGCTCGGCTTCCAACCCTCGGATGTAAAGAAAGTCATCATCT
>JBEKLI010000352.1:0-2675 GCA_050010275.1 Desulfomonilia bacterium
GACGCTGATGGCATTCCTGCCTGCATATCGTGCTGCCGACCTGAAGAGCACATCCACCGACGGTCTATGCCGGGAGACAAGCGGCCCGTTTTTGATTTCAACATAGTAGCGGGCCCCGCTGCGTTTAAGCAGGAGATGGTAGTTGCCCGGTGCTATGAGCGCGTGTCCAGGCAGCACAGTGTCGTTATTGGCAGCCTCCTTCACCGAAATCTGACAGATCGAATCGAGCCGTTTGGAGAATGCGGTAGTAAACCCCTCAGGCATGTGCTGTACAATAACGATTCCTGGACAGTCCCTGGGCATGGCTTCCAGGAAGACCTTGAGGGCCTCGGTCCCACCCGTGGATGCGCCGACGGCCACCACCTTTTCGGTAGTCTGTAACACGGCATCAGGCCTGGCCTTGGGAATGATCACATCCGCGCTCAGCTTGGGCTGAGCGAGTGACGGTTCCATTAAGATCTTCTTGGTCTTTGTGTGTGATGCAGCCACCACGACATCGCAGAGCAGTGTGCTTGATTCCTGAAGCATCTGCTTGGTGCCAAGTGCAGGTTTGTGGATCACCTCCGCAGCGCCGAATTCGAGTGCCTTGAGCGCCGTCTCGGTATTCTTGCCTGCGAGCGACGAGCAGATGACCACCGGGATGGGGTGCTGGCTCATGATCTTCTTGAGGAACGTGATCCCGTCCATACGGGGCATCTCCACGTCCAGGGTTATCACATCAGGCAGAACTTCTTTGATTTTCTCCGCTGCATGGAAAGGGTCGGAGGCCAAACCGATCACCTCGATCCTCGGGTCGGAAGAGAGGATATCATGAAGCGTCTGCCTCACAAGGGCGGAATCATCGACGATGAGAACCTTGATCTTCTTCATTCTTCATTTCCTAAAGTATACAAGGCCACCTGCGGTTCCACCTTGTTTACGAATTTCGTGAAGACCTCACCTGTATCCGTATAGAAAATCACCTTGCGGCCCTTGTTGCCTCCTACGTTCCAGGCCTTCAGTTTCAAGTCCTGCTCCTGAATGGTCTTCATGGCCGCCTCGATGTTTTTCTTGCCCACCGAAATGGAGCTGTCATATTTTTTATCATCATAAAATATTTCCGAACCGCCGAAGATCTTCACCTCGATATCTCCCCGTTCAATCCCAATCTTATCGAACTGGGCAAGCATCCATTTCATGGAGCTATCCACGAATTGGAACATATCTTTTGAAGAGGGTCTCTTTCTCGTGGTCTTTATATAACTCGGCATCACGGCATGACAGATGGCCCCGATCCTTTTGTGCCGGTGGTACATGATCACCGAAATGCATGATCCGAGAATTGTTATCACACGGGCCGCCTCCTGGCCGAAGTGAATCTCGCCCGGCTTCAGGTATATGGTGGGGAGTTCTTGGACGGGGATGATCTTTCTGTTCACCTAGATCCTCCTCGAGACTGTATTGGCGACTGTCTTCAAGGGGAGATCCATACCACTCAAGGTCTCTGAATGTCCGGTGAACAGGTAGCCCCCGATTGCGAGATGCCTGCACAGATGGCCTACGACCTTTTCCTGAGTGGGCCTATCGAAATAGATAAGCACATTCCTGCAAAAAATGACATCCATCTTCACGCGAAGTCCGAAGTCCTTATCCATATCCATGAAATTGAGCCAGCGAAACCTCGCCTTTGCCCTAAGCTCGGGGATGATCCTTACATCTTTTCTTTGTGGGTCCTTGCTCCGCAGAAGGTATCTCTGTCGCAGATCCATGGGGACAGGTATAATGCGCTCTTCATCATAGATCGCTGCTTTGGCCGTTTTGAGCACCTTTGTAGATATATCGGTTCCGAGGACCATATAGTTGAATCCGGGTCTCTTTCTCGCGAACTCTTCCAGGACCATGGTAAGGGTATAGACCTCTTCCCCTGAGGAACATGCAGCGGACCATGCCATGAAGGTCTTGCGGATGCCTGTCCCGATACCGGCTATAATGTCGGGTATGGCTTTATTCAAAAGGTACTCGAAGTGCTGCGGCTCACGGAAAAAGTCGGTCTTGTTGGTGGTGACCGTATCGATCATGTGCACAAGCTCTTTGGCCTCTCCCTCCGGGCTGAAGAGGTACCTGTAGTACTCCTTGAAAGATGCGAGACCAAGAGACCTCATCCTCTTGATGAGGCGGGCCTCCAGCATGGTCTTCTTGGTGGGCGGCATCTTGATGCCGCATGTGTCGTAGATGAACGTGCTCAACTGGGCAAAGAGGTCTTGAGACATGGCTGCTTTTGTCGAAACCTCCGGGTGTATGTTCTGCATGGATGAGCGTTCTGTCAATGAATAATGTCCTCATTGTCTCTCATGCGACCAGATCCACCATATCAGCCGAGCCGGTGGGCTGGCCTTTCTGGTTGACAAAGGATAGCTCCTCAGCCGAGAAGACCTTATCTATGTCCAGTATCATGATGAATTCATCATCGCGCTTTCCCATGCCTTTGATGAAGTCCGTGTTGAGCCTTGTACCAATCTTAGGTGCCGGTTCTATGGTCTCCGGCTCCAGCTCCATGACTTCGTGAACCGAGTCTGCCAGTACCCCGAGTACCGTCTCATCGCCTTCGATGGAGACCTCGCCGATGATGATCCTCGTATTCACCGTCTTTTCCGTGTCCTTGATCCCGAACTTCTTATTGAGGTCCACCACCGGCA
>JBEKLI010000353.1:0-2672 GCA_050010275.1 Desulfomonilia bacterium
GCACCAAGGTAGTCTTTGTTTCAGACAAAGATCATCTGAACAGAATCCTGTCCATGAAAAATAGGATCATACCACTTGAGTACATTGTGACCTTCGATCCGATCGACACGGATGACGATTCTATCATCGGCTTCGATGAACTTATGCGCCGCGGTGGTGCTATCAATGATAAATCCGTGTTCGACCGGCGCCTGAGCGCCATCAAGCCGGATGATCTTGCCACCCTCATCTACACATCCGGAACGACCGGGCAATCAAAAGGGGTCATGCTCACGCACAGCAATTTTGTAGCCAATGTCCTGCAGGCTTATGCCTCGCATCCCATGATCGGTCACCAAGATGAATCTTTGGCGCTGCTTCCCTTGAGTCATTCCCTTGGCAGGACAATATCCCTCTACCTCATGATCCACATCGGGTCGGTGATAAACCTGGCAGAGAGTTTTGCAAACGTACTCGAGGATATGCAGGAGATCAGACCCACTCTGGTGGTGAGCGTGCCGCGGCTGTTTGAAAAGCTCCATTCAGGCATAAAGACTCAGACCGCCAAGGCTCCGCCTCTGAAAAAGAAGCTCTTCGAATGGGCGGTATCCGTCTCCGAGAGGGCTGTGGACTACATTATGCAGCACAAGCCCATGCCCCCTATCATAAAAATCCAGTACGATGCCGCCGAGGCGTTGGTATTCAAAAAAATGAGGTCAGTCCTGGGGCTCGACCGCATCAGGATATTCATCAGCGGAGGAGGGCCGCTTGCCACAGAGATTGACCGGTTCTTCAACGGCATAGGAATAGCAGTGCACAACGGCTATGGGCTTACCGAGACGAGCACGGTTACCAATGTTAACCGATTTGATGTGTTTGAGTTCGGTTCCGTAGGCCCTGCACTGCCGGATACCCAGGTTAAGATCGCCCAGGACGGCGAGATCCTCATCAAAGGACCCCAGGTCATGAAAGGCTATTACAACAAACCCGACGACACAAAAGCGGTCTTCACTGAAGACGGATGGTTCCTGACCGGCGACATAGGAAGAATAGATGCCCGCGGGTGCCTGTATATCACGGACCGCAAGAAAGACATCATCATAACCGCAGGCGGCAAGAGCATCGCACCGCAGAATATCGAGAACACCCTTGTATCCGACCTGTTCATCGAACAATCAGTTCTCATCGGCGAGGGCAAGAAATATCTAAGCGCCCTGATTGTTCCGAACTTTAAGGAACTGAGTAATTATGCCAATAAACATGGCATTTCCTTCAATTCTCATGAAGACCTCGTAAAGAAGCCTGAGATTATGACATTCTATGAAGACAAGCTGAAAGTCCTCATGAAGGATTATGCCCGGGTTGAACAGATCCGCAGGTTTACGCTCCTGCCCAAGGAATTCAGTATTGAAACGGGTGAACTCACACCAACCCTCAAGATTAAGCGCAAGGTCGTCAGCAAGAATTTTGCTGCAGAGATCGAAGGGATGTACAAAGAAGACAAAGAATAACTTTGCATTTTTCCCTTGCAATCATCATTAAATATCCTATATATAGTATGATGATAATCATCGTACACTATATATAGTATTTATTATTTGCGTTCCATGAATGAACGGCATAGCGACAACGGCAGTACGGGTGGGGTTATATTACCGGTTTATTATCGCGTATGACAGCAGGTGTCACTGACTAAAACACTTTTGTAAGTTCTTAAGTCTACGAGGAGGAGTCGAATGTTCACCACCATCAGGAAAAGAGACGGCAGGATAGTTTCTTTTGATGCTTCCAAGATAACATCGGCCATTGCCAAGGCAGGCAGAGCCACCGAAGAATTCGATGAGGGCATGGCCCATAAATTGATGATCAAGGTCCTCTCCATTGCTGAACAGACCGTGAAAGACATACCCACAGTGGAGGCAATCCAGGACATCGTGGAGGAGGTGCTCCTCCAGTCTATGCACAGGAAAACGGCCAAGGCATATATCATCTACCGGGATCAGCATGCCAAGATACGCGAGATAAAGGCGGGCATGGGGGTCGATCTCATAGACCAGTACCTGGATAAGCTCGACTGGCAGGTAAATGAAAACAGCAACATGGCCTTCTCTCTCCAGGGCCTCAACAACTACCTCTCATCCGAGATCAGCAAGCTCTACTGGCTCAATAAGATCTATCCGCCGGAGGTGAGAAATGCACATTCAGGCGGCGACTTTCACATACACGACCTTAATATTATCTCGGTCTATTGCGTGGGCTGGGACCTCTACGATCTTCTTCTCCAAGGGTTCAAAGGTGCAGCCGGCAAGGTTGAGAGCAAGCCGGCCAAGCATTTCCGCACCGCTCTCGGGCAGATCGTAAATTTCTTCTACACCCTCCAGGGTGAAGCAGCCGGCGCGCAGGCCTTCTCCAACTTTGACACCCTGCTGGCTCCATTCATACGCTATGACAGCCTCGATTATCTCCAGGTGAAACAGGCTCTGCAGGAATTCATATTCAATATCAATGTGCCCACCAGGGTAGGTTTCCAGACACCGTTCACCAATGTTACTCTGGATCTCGATGTACCGGCACACTATAAAGACCAGGGTGTGGTCATCGGAGGAAAGATCCAGGAGGCTACCTACAGTGAGTTTCAACAAGAGATGGACATGTTCAACAGGGCCTTCGTAGAGGTTATGGCCGCAGGTGAT
>JBEKLI010000354.1:0-2667 GCA_050010275.1 Desulfomonilia bacterium
TGTCACCCAGGTTCATATATCCATTGGTCTGGGGACTAGGGACGCGGACGATCATGGTGGCCACAGCCACAAGGGCCATGAAGAGCGCCAGCAGGGCGAGATCTTTTACGTTCATGGATCGCCTCCTTCATTCATATAATAATTGATCATCATGATTGCATATACACGAGTGCTTTTTTCAGCCGGGACAGCACCAGGGGTTT
The DNA here is from genome assembly GCA_050010275.1 of Desulfomonilia bacterium. Taxonomy (GTDB): domain Bacteria; phylum Desulfobacterota; class Desulfomonilia; order UBA1062; family UBA1062; genus MWEI01. The sequence continues at coordinate 204 of JBEKLI010000354.1, forward strand.
CCCCAGGGTGACAATAACCTCAAAGATGCCCGGGGATACGGTCTTCCCTGTGAGTGCTACCCGCATAGGCTGAGCGATGGTCTTAAATTTGAGTTTGTATGTGTCAAGTATGGTTTTTACCACCTCTTCGGTCCTGGCTTTGTCTGCAAGGTCCGTCTGCTCGAACTGTTCGACGAGTGCCTTAAACACAGGGACAAGCTCAGGGGTATAGAACTGTTTTTTGAGATCTTCGGCAGGCTCCACTTCATGGAAATAGAAGTTGCCGAAATCCAGCATATCTCTAAGAGTCTTGGTGCGTTCCCGGATATCAATGACCACGTTTTTGAGATATTCCCTGCCGGGAGGCGCATATCCGCTCTTGGTGGTGAATTCTTCGAGGAGAACGGCGAGTCTATTCGGGTCTCCGGTCTTGATGTAGTGGTGGTTGAGCCAGAGGAGCTTCTCCGGGTTGAAAACGGCAGCAGCCCTTCCCACATCGTGGACATCAAAATACTCTATGAGCTCATGAAGGGTGAAGATCTCCTGGTCGCCATGCGACCATGAGAGTCTGACAAGGTAATTCACCAGGGCCTCCGGGAGGTATCCCATTTCCTGGTATGCCATGACGGAGGTGGCGCCGTGTCTCTTGGAAAGCTTGGTCTTGTCAGGCCCGAGGATCATGGGGACATGAGCGAAGAAAGGCAGTGCAAATCCCAGCGCTTCATAGATCTTTACCTGCCGGGGGGTGTTGTTCACATGGTCATCGCCCCTGATCACATGGGTCATGTTCATGGTGGCATCATCGATGACAACGGTGAGGTTGTAGGTGGGCATGTTGTCGGACCGAAGCAGGATGAGATCGTCCATCTCCGCATTGTCGATACTGATCCTGCCCTTGATGAGGTCATCGAAAGAGGTGACTCCCCCATCGGGCATGAGGAAGCGGACAACCCTGCCTGGGCCGGGACCAAGGCCTTTCTTTCTGCACGTGCCGTCATATTTCGGTTTTTTCCCTTACGCCAGGGCCTGGCTGCGTTTCCTTTCAAGTTCGTCCGGGGTGCACTCGCACCAGTAGGCCTTGCCTTCATCTAAGAGCTTTTGTAGGGAGGATTTGTAGATATCGAGTCGCTGCGACTGGAAGAAGGGGCCCTCATCCCAGTCGAGGCCGAGCCATTTCATGGATTCCAGGATCTGCCGGGTATTTTCATCGGTCGAGCGTTCGGCATCGGTGTCTTCTATCCTGAGTATGAACTTCCCGCCGGAATGCCTTGCATGGAGCCATGAGAACAGGGCCGTCCTGACGCCGCCGATATGGAGTTGACCCGTAGGTGATGGAGCGAACCGCGTTCTTATCTTGTGGGACATTTCAGCCTCGTACCTTTTTATAGATATAATTGAGCAGCCCGCCTTCTTTCAGGATCTCGCTTTCGCGCACGGAAAGATTCAGGGTGCAGTTCAATCGTTTGCCGGAATTGCCTGTGGATACTTCTATGGGTGAAATATTTGCAAGGGCGGCATGGATGTTATTCACCGAGACCTTGCCACCCTGGTCGAGCTCTGAATATCCCTGTTCGTCTATCCGGATAGGCAGAATCCCGAAGTTGATAAGGTTTGATCTGTGGATTCGAGCAAATGACTTGGCGAATACGGCCTTCACGCCCAGGTACATGGGGGCAAGCGCTGCATGCTCCCGGGAAGAGCCCTGGCCGTAGTTCTCGCCTGCGAGTATACAGCCGCTCCCGGCAGTCTTTGCATGGTCGAAGAACTCCTTGTCGATGCTTAAGAATACATATTGTGAGATTGCCTCGATATTTGAGCGCAAGGGCAGGATCTTGGGGCCTGCCGGCATGATATCGTCGGTGGTGATGTTGTCTTTGAGCTTCAGGAGGACCGAAAGCGTGAGCGCATCCTCCATGGGGCCCCTCTTCGGCAGGGGTCGAATGTTGGGCCCCCTGCGTATCTGCACACCGATGGGATTTTCCGCAGGTTTTATGATCATTGAGTCATCGATAAAAAATGAATCCGGCAGTCTTATCTCGGGGTATGTGCCCAGCTCCCGCGGATCGGTGAAGCTCCCCTTCAGCGCACAGGCCACTGCCGCTTCAGGCGATGCGAGGTAGACTTCGGCATCGGCCGTACCGGAGCGGCCCTTGAAGTTGCGGTTGAACGTCCGTACCGATACAGCCCCTGTGGAGGGGGCCTGCCCCATGCCGATGCATGGGCCGCATGCCGTCTCCAAGACCCTCGCGCCGGCCGCGATGATGTCGGTTAGACAGCCGTTTGCAGCGAGCATCTCCAGGACCTGCCGTGATCCGGGCGCAATTGAAAGGCTCACATCCGGGTGTATCTTTTTGCCTTTGAGCACAGCAGCAACAGTCATGAGGTCTTTCAGTGATGAGTTCGTGCACGAGCCGATGAGCACCTGATCGACCTTCCTGCCGGAAAGCTCCCTTATGGTCTTTATGTTGTCGGGGCTGTGAGGGCA
>JBEKLI010000355.1:0-2647 GCA_050010275.1 Desulfomonilia bacterium
CGTCTCAATGCCGTAGTTCTCGATGACGGTCTGGTCCTCCTCGCGCTTTGGCCTCATTGAAGGCCTGGATGCCTGCACCTGAGGCGCGTCGCTATGGGTCGAGATCACCTTCTTGCCCTTGGCGAGCTTGAACAGGGGAGGCTGGGCGATATAGAGATGCCCCCTCTCGATGATCTCGGGCATCTGCCGGTAGAAAAAGGTCAGAAGAAGGGTCCTGATATGCGCGCCATCCACGTCGGCGTCCGTCATGATCACAACGGAGTGGTACCTGAGCTTGGACACATCAAAGCTGTCAGAGCCTATGCCCGTTCCCAGCGCGGTCACCAGGTTCTTGATCTCCTGACTAGACAGCATCTTGTCTATCCTGGCCTTTTCCACATTCAGGATCTTTCCCCTTAAGGGCAGGATGGCCTGGTTCTTCCGGTCTCTCCCCTGTTTGGCGCTCCCGCCGGCGGAGTCGCCCTCCACGATGTAGATCTCGCACAGGGCCGGGTCCCGCTCCTGACAATCGGCGAGTTTTCCGGGTAGCAGCGTGCTCTCCATCGCGGTCTTGCGCCTGGTAAGCTCCCGTGCATGGCGGGCTGCCTCCCTGGCCTGGGCGCTGTCCAGGATCTTCTTCACAATGGCTGCGCCCTCTGAAGGGTTCTCATTCAGATAGGCCCCGAGTGCCTCATTGGTGATGCTCTCGGTTATGCCCTGGATCTCCGAGTTGCCGAGCTTGCCCTTGGTCTGTCCCTCGAACTGGGGCTGCGGCAGCAGCACGCTGACCACGGCGCATAAGCCTTCACGGGTATCTTCACCCTGGATGGCGATCTTCGCGTTCTTCAGCATCCCCTTGTCCCTTGCATAGGCATTGATGGTTCGGGTGATGGCCTTGCGGAAGCCGATAGCATGCGTGCCTCCGTCGTGGGTGTTGATGTTGTTCGCAAAGGAGAACAGGCTCTCGCTGTAGGAGGTGTTGTACTGCAGCACGCATTCCAGAACCGTATCTCCTTTTGTTTTTCTGAAATAGATGGGCTGGTGAATGGGCTTCTTCTTCGCGTTCAGGTATGCAATGAAGTCAAGGAGTCCTTCCTTGTAAACATAGGTGGTGAGCGTATCTGTCCGCTCGTCTTCCATCTCAATCTTCAATCCTTTATTGAGGAAGGCCAGCTCGCGTAATCTGTTTGCCAGGATATCGAATTCAAAGGTGGTGGTCTCAAAGATATCGGGGTCCGGCTTGAAATGTACCGTGGTTCCCCTCTTGTCTGTCTGTTCCAGTTTTTTCAGAGGTGTTACAGGGACTCCCCGTTCATATTTTTGACAATACCGGTATCCATCCCGGAAGATGTCAACCTCCAGGGATTCGGATAACGCATTCACCACGGATACACCTACTCCATGAAGACCTCCTGAAACCTTGTAGATGGAGTTATCGAATTTTCCTCCTGCATGGAGTGTGGTAAGGACGACCTCTACTGCGGATTTTCCGGTCTCCTTGTGGGTGTCCACCGGGACGCCCCTGCCGTTGTCTATGACAGTAATACTTTCATCCATATGGATGGTGACCTTGATGTGATCGCAATAGCCTGCAATAGCCTCGTCAATGCTGTTATCCACCACCTCAAAGACAAGGTGATGAAGACCCTGGCTCGAGGTCGATCCTATGTACATGGCCGGCCTGAGCCGCACCGCCTCAAAATCGCCAAGCACCTTGATATCATCTGCTGTATATTCTTGCATTTGGCTTCCTCTTCTTTAAAATTAATTAAAACCTCATGGGCATGATGACCCACTTGCTTTCCCGCTCGTCGCTGTCCGTCACCAAGCAGGGACCTTGGGGCCCTTTCAGGTGGATCTCCGCCTCACCATTGATGAAGGCAAGACACTCGATAAAATACCTCGGGTTGAAGGTTATCTCCACCTCGTCGCCGGTATGTTCGGATGCGATTGACGTATCCACCTCTCCCTGTTCAGGATTATTGGCATAGATCATGGTCTTGTCCTTGGTAAACGAGAATCTCACACAGCTTGCAAGCTCGGAAACCATGGCGACGCATACTTTGAGTACGCTGACAAGCTCATTCACATTGACTCTCGTCACAATTGGGTATGTGTCTATATTTACAATACTCCTGAAATCCGGGAATTTGCCGTCAAAGAGCCGCACCGTGGCGGTTGTTTCTTTGGATGTGTAGTAAAGGGAATCCTTTGTAAGAACGATGTGTTGTTCGTCCTCCTTCCCATCCATGAGACGTTTAAGCTCTTGCAGTCCTTTTCTCGGAACGATGATCCCTTCACCCATATCAAGCTTTCCATTAACAACATATCTGGCCAGCGATAGCCTTCTGCTGTCGGTGGTTACCATCTCAATATAGGTAATTTTGGGTTTTTCTTCCCGGGCGAGAAGCAATGCCCCTCCTAAAGAATATTTCGTATCGCTCTCCGCAGAGACAGGTATGGAAAAAATGGTTCTGTCGATCAATGGCTTCATGCGCGATATTTACCTTTTTAGTTTGGTGCCAACTAAATGCTGAATCTACTTGCTTCCAGTTAAATGTATCTACTGCTTCTTCATAGCTTGATAGGTTGTTTCCAGTGGTTTGAACTCCTATTATACGATTTTTCATCAGGTAACTCCTTTTCATGCTGTTTAATTATGTGAAGA
>JBEKLI010000356.1:0-2613 GCA_050010275.1 Desulfomonilia bacterium
AAGGCGCCACAGAGCTCGAGGCTGCCCGTATCCCGAACTTGGACAAGCTCTGCAAGGAGTCGATCTGCGGGCTGTCCACCCCAGTTGCCCTGGGAGTTACTCCGGGAAGCGGACCAGGCCACCTTGGACTGTTCGGATATGATCCTCTGGAGTATCAGATCGGCAGAGGGGTGCTCGAGGCCCTGGGCATAGGGCTTGTGCTGACACCCAACAGCCTGGCTGCCCGCGGGAACTTCTGCACCCTTGACCCTGCAACGGGTGTGATCACCGACCGGAGGGCGGGCAGGATACCCACTGAGAAGTGCTCAGAGCTCGTGGACAAGCTCAAGGCCATTACCCTGGGTGGGGTAAAGATCACGGTTGCGCCTGTTAAGGATTACCGCTTCGCCCTCATCCTCGAGGGAGAGGGCCTCGATGAAGGTCTCAGCGAGACAGACCCCCAGAAGACAGGTCTCAAGCCTTTGAAGGTTGAACCGCTCCATTCAGGGGCAAAGAAGAGCGCACAGCTCTTAAACGCATGGATCGAGAAGGCCTTTGCCGTGCTCAAGGATGAAAAGCCGGCCAACGGGTGCACACTGAGGGGCATAGCCAAAGATCCCGGCCTGCCATCCTACAAACAGGTCTACGGTCTCAAGTCATGCGCCATCGCCACATACCCCATGTACAAGGGGCTTGCCCGCCTTGTCGGCATGGACGTGCTGGATGCCGGTGAGACGCTGGCCAGCGAGGTGAAGACATTGAAGGATTCCTGGGCAAAATATGATTTCTTCTTCTTCCATGTGAAGAAGACGGACTCGGCCGGCGAAGACGGCAACTTCGAGGCAAAGGTCAAGGTAATCGAGGAGGCGGATGCGCTTATCCCGGAGATCATGGCATTGAGACCGGATGTCGTGCTCATCACCGGAGATCACTCCACGCCCTCGGCCATGAAATCGCACTCATGGCACGAGCTTCCCGTGTTGCTGTACGCCAACAACATTCGCAAAGACGCCGTTCAAGAGTTCGGTGAGCGGGCATGCATGGCAGGAGGGCTCGGCCATATCCGACATGTGGACCTCATGCCTCTGGCTATGGCGCATGCCGACAAACTCACCAAGTATGGTGCATAGACGAGGAGGTCAAGATCATTGAAGTCGAAAACACGAGTTGCTATCATCTTTGGCGGTGTCTCTACAGAGCACGAAGTATCCATAGTCTCTGCCAACTCCATTGCCCGCAGCATTGACACGAATCTGTTCGATCCGGTTTATGTGGGCATCGATAAAGACGGCAGGTGGCTGCTCGGCCAAGGCGCCTTTGACAGCCTTCGCAGCGGTAAGATAGCAGATGCCGAGCCTGTCATCCTCTCTACGGACCCCGATAAGAAGGGCTTTTACCACCTGGATTCTGGCAAGGTCACTCCTGCAGACGTCATGTTCCCTGTCCTCCACGGCCCCCGCGGTGAAGACGGAACCATCCAGGGGCTTTTTGAGCTTGCCGGACTCGCATACGTGGGATGCGACACCATGGCATCGGCCATCGCCATGGACAAGGATATGACAAAGAGGGTTCTGGCGCAGCACGGTATCCCTGTGGTGAAAGGGACATGTGTGACCAGGTGGATGTGGGATACAGACCGTGATGAGGTGCTCAAGGAGATCAATGAAACGCTTCCATTCCCCCTGTTCGTCAAGCCCGCCACCATGGGATCGAGCATCGGAGTAAGCAAGGCCGGTTCAGAAGAGGATATCATCAAGGCCCTTGGTTACGCCTTGAGCTTCTCCGCCAAGGCCGTGGTGGAGCTGGCTGTGGACAAGCCTATGGAAGTGGAGATTGCAGTCCTTGGAAACAACGAGCCCAAGGCCTCAATCCCCGGCCAGGTCATCCCGAGCGGCGATTTTTATGATTTCAACGCCAAGTATGTGGACAATTCGAGCGAGCTCATCATCCCTGCAAGGATCGGTAAAGCCTTGAGCGAGGAGATGCAGTTCGCGGCAGTGGACGCCTTTGTGGCTATCGGCGGCACGGGCATGGCCCGCATCGATTTCCTCGTGTCGCATGACTCTTTCTATTTGAACGAGATCAACACCATCCCGGGCTTCACCAGCATCTCCATGTACCCAAAGCTCTGGGAGGCGACAGGCATACCCTATTCCAACCTGATCACCAAACTCATCGAGCTGGCGCTTAAGAGACATGCGATCAGCCAGTCGCTCACCAAGACCATCGAGCTGGAGAAGGGGCTCATGGTGTGACTGTCAAGGACAGCTTAAGAAGTGAGAAGTAGTCAGGAGTTTAGTATTCAATTAGGACACTGTTAAATTCCCATAGTTCGATAATCATAACCAGGTTCATGCCTTTACAAAGATTTACAATCTTCCTGTAAACAATGGAGCAACCCGAACGTCTAATCAAGCAATATGAACGAAACACCAAGGAGGCCATATGAAAGGTACACAAGTAACTTCCTTTGGTCTATCTCAATCCGAAATCGAATCTGAGATAAAGAAAGCAAAACCGATCGATGAAGCGCCTCTATCAGCGGGAAAGGAGAGGATCCTATTTGTGGATGATGAACCGAAAATGGGAAGAATAGTAAAAAAAATGCTCGGCAGCCTGGGTTATACTGTTGTT
>JBEKLI010000357.1:0-2585 GCA_050010275.1 Desulfomonilia bacterium
GGCCTTTGTGGGGCTCACCTACTACAACCCACCGGGTGGCACCAAGACCTGCCTGAACAGCAAGATCGCCTCGTGCACTCTCCTGTTCAAGGATAAAGAGCAGGGCACCCTTGAGACCCTCCAGGCAAAAAACCGCGCCGCATTCGAGATACTGACCGATGATGCAGGCCACGGGGTGCCCATAACGGTGTGAGGTTATTCGCGGACGAGAGCATGATCAGCCCTGGCAGCCGGCCCTAGTCCAGGATGAACCGGAAATCGCAATGAGGTGCTCCCTGCATGATGGTCTGAGTTCGCAACAGCCTTATCCGAGGGTTGAAGCCCCTTGCAAAGGGTTCATCCCGGCTGCAGGAAAGGCAGAAGCCGAATTCTTTCAAGCCCATCCTATCGTACAGCTCGACATAGCCACAGCGGGTCACATCGAAGCTCAGCTTCAACTCGGACTCTTCCAGCATGCGGATCACTAGGGCATCGTCTTCGCACCAGATCTCCCTCACCACGCGGCTCAATTCTCTCAGGGAATTCCCGCCATACTTCCCGGCCATCATCCTGCCTGTGGCCAGTGTATCGGCCTGAATAGCCGCGGTTGCGGCTTCCAGGGCTTTATCATGTCCCAGAACACTTCCGAATCCCCTGATGAGGCAGGCTGCTATCGGGGCCTGAATCTCCCGGCGCATGAGATGGCTGATCGCAAGCGAAGGTTGTTGAATGTCCTGACTATCCGGGCTGTGCTGATCTTCTCTGCTCATCCCTTCTCCTCCCGTTTGGATCGCCCTATCTTACCGCGCATCTTTCTTTGCAAACCGGGCCCCCATTTCAAAGGCCTTCATACAGTCCTCCGGAAACACCTCTCTGCGCCTTTCAGCCTTTTTCACCGGATCGAACCGGGATGAAACCACTTTTGCATAATCCTCGAACTGATAGGTATCGTAACAGTACAGCGACTCGGACGCGCCGAATATCATCTGCAGAACCATTTCCTGTATGCCCAGGTGCAGAGTGTAGCCCCTTTCTTTCATGTCCTCTTCCGTGACATTCATGGTATAGATCAACCCGGTATGAATCTTTCTCGGGAAGATCGCCTGGTATGGATCCGTATAAGCTGTGAAGGGGAACATGAGCCGCTCCATGAACGACTTCATCTCTCCAGTAACCGTTCCGAAATAAATCGGTGAGCCAAGTATGACGGCATCGGCTTCTTCGACTTTTTTGAATACAGGAGCCAGATCATCTTTTACCACGCACCTGCCATAACTCTTTCCGCCTATGGTCTTGCAGGCAAAACAGCTTATGCAGCCTTTATAGTCCAGATCGTAGAGATGAATGAGCTCGGTCTCAGCCCCCTGGGACGAAGCCCCTTCCAGGGCCTTTTCAAGCAGCGTTGCCGTATTCCATTTCTTTCTCGGACTTCCGTTTATTGCCATGACCTTCATAGGCTTCACCTCTGTATTTATGTTACAATACAAAAATTAAAAATGAAAATGGATTGACAATGAAGAGGAGGGAGAGTTCTTTATCTAAAAATAGAAACATCCCCTTATACTTGGGTAGCTATTTTTGTAATTGGTTCAACAGATGATATTCATGCCCCATGACCACATGGGTGATGAGTTTGATTAAGGAGTGTCAGAATGAAAGAGAAGGAGATTGTACCTACCCGTCCGATTGAATTAATTGAAAAACATATTTATTCCATTCGGGGTCATAAGGTGTTGCTGGATATCGACCTTGCGAACCTCTATGAAGTGGAAACAAAGGTACTTATCCAGGCAGTAAAACGTAATATCGACCGTTTTCCTGATGATTTCATGTTTCAACTTTCCAGAGAAGAATTTGAAAACTTGAGGTCACAAATTGTGACCTCAAATAGAGGCGGACGTCGCTACCTCCCTTATGCATTTACGGAACAAGGCGTAGCCATGTTGTCAAGTGTTCTCCGGAGTGAGAGGGCAATCGCTGTGAACATCGAGATTATGCGGACTTTTGTGAAACTGAGAGAGATGGTTTCAACCCAAAAAAAGCTCGCCGCCAGACTCGAAGAGCTTGAGCAGAAATATGATGAGCAGTTCAAGGTAGTGTTTGATGTGCTGCGCCAACTTTTGGAACCACCTCAAAAACAGCACAGACAGATTGGATTTATCCATAAAGACTAATATCTTTTGGAAATAGTTGGAAGGTGCTCACAATTCGTGACTTCTATCTTAGCACCCTTTTCCAATAAGGCCACAGGCCGTGACACAACTTACTGATCGCTGTATGCTATTACCTAAGCCCTCTTGCCTGCTTTGTAGTATATTCAAAATAATTTGACAATGGATTGGAATGAAAAAGAGATGGGTGAAGCGCTTTATTTAAAAAATATAAATGCCCCCATTTTACCTCTATTCCCCTTTGATATTATGAAATGTAGTCCCCTTTCTGATTAGTAAGTTTTAGTAGTTCTCTATCTCTTTGACAGGACTATATTCTTGATGATTTTGCCGGGTGTATATATTTTACTTCTATCTCGGCTTCTTTTAATATTTCTCCTGCAAGTTTATCAGGATACCCGGCGGAAATAAGGATTTTTTTTATAAGGAAGGGTT
>JBEKLI010000358.1:0-2562 GCA_050010275.1 Desulfomonilia bacterium
CAACCTGGTCAGCGGGCAGAAGGTGCTGCTTGCCATCAAGGCCGATGCGTACGGACACGGCGCCGAGACCGTGGGCCGGTTCGTCCAGGAAAAGGCCCTCGTGGACATGCTGGGCGTAAGCTGCATCGAAGAGGGCTTACAGCTCAGGAAGGCGGGCGTTGTACTTCCCATTCTCAATTTCGGCCTGATCACCCCTTCTCAGGATGATGTCGACTCGGTATTCTCATATGACCTGACACCAACTCTCGTGGATATGTCTCTGGTAGAGGCTTTAGTCCAGGGGGCACGCAGATGGAACCGGTCCATAGCCGTGCATGTCAAGACCGATACGGGCATGGGCAGGCTCGGGTTGCCGCCGGAGAAGACCATTACCGTTATAGAACACCTCGCCTCCTTGCGTGAGATCACCATCTCGGGGCTCTATACCCACTTCCCGGTATCCGATGTCCCCGGAAGCGAGTTCACCGCCTCACAAATCCGGCAATTTATCGATCTTTCCAACCGGCTGGCCACCATGAAGATCGATGTGGGGCTGCGCCACTGCGCAAACTCTGGCGCCATCATCAACCATCGGGAGTCCTTCATGGATATGGTCCGGCCGGGGATCCTGTGCTATGGGCTCTCCCCTTCAGAAGACATGCCAAAAGAGCTCGATATGCGGCCTGCCATGACCCTGAAGACAGGCATCATGTTCGTCAAGAGGGTGAAAAAGGGCACCGGGCTCTCCTACGGCCTCACCTACCGGCCCGAACGGGACACTACCATCGCCACCATACCCCTCGGTTATGCGGACGGGTATCCCAGGGCACTGTCCAATACCGCAAAAGTTCTCATCGCAAGCAAGACGTATCCCGTAGTGGGGAGGATCTGTATGGACCAGACCCTCATCGACTTAGGCGATGACACGTACCCCGTAGGCCAGGAGGTGATCATGTTCGGCCCGAACACCATTACGGCAGCCACTGTTGCATCATGGTGCGGCACCATAGCCTATGAGGTCACCTGCGACATGAGCAGACGGGTCCCGAGGATGTATTCCGAACTCAGTCCCGAGGCCGCATAAGCATTATTGAATTCATCAAATGGAATATCCCGGTAAGCTCACATATTTTTTCCAGCCCCAAGGTATTGCAGTATTCGGGAGTATGAAGGAAGACTGGTTTTTCGGCGCCGGTGTCGTGGTAAAAGAGCTTAAGGGGCTTGGATACTCCGGCTCCATCCACCCTATCCACCCAACCGCTCAATCGATCTACGGTTTGAAGGTCTACCCTGACATTTCCCAGGTGGAAGGCAGCGTGGACCTTGCAGTGATTGCCACATCGTATCGCTCCGTGCCGGGGATTCTTAAGACCTGCGGCAGCAAGGGGGTCAAGGCGGTTGTGGTGATATCCGATGGTTTTGCGGAGAACGGGGACGATGGCAGGGCCCGCCAGGACGAGATCGTTGAAATAGCCCGTGCAAACGGCATTCGCATCATCGGGCCCAACACACTCGGGATATATAAGCCTCATTCAGGCATCAGCACCATCCCCTATGAGAAAGGCTGCATCCTTCCTCCCAAAGGCGGCCTGTCCATTATCACCCAGACAGGCATGTACGGACCGCAGGCAGCAGCGCTGAATGAGTTTGAGTTCGGTATCAATACCATCATTGACCTGGGCAATATGTGCGACATAGATGAGGTCGACAGCCTCGAATATCTCGAGATCGACCCGGATACAAAGGTGATTGGCCTCTACCTGGAACATACAAGGCGCGCAAAGGCTCTCCGAGAAACAGCTCGAAGGGTCTCGAAGAGCAAGCCCATCCTCTGTCTCAAGGGCGGCAGGAGCAGCGAGGCGGCCCGGGCCATGGCCTCTCATACCGGGAGTATTTCCGGCCAGGACGGCCTCTATGACGCACTTTTTAGACAGGCGGGAATCATCAGGGTGGAAGATTACGAAGACCTGCTGGAGGTCGCGAAGGTCTTTCTCTCACAGCCTCTTCCTGTGGGGAACCGCATCGGCATCATCAGTCTCACCGGGGCCATCGGCATCCAGTGCATCGATATAGCGGCACAATGCGGACTTGTACCCGGCGAGCTGAGCCGGAACAGCAAGGAGAAGCTTCTGCAAATAAGTCACACCTTGGCCGGCCATCCCATCGACCTCGGGCCGGCATCGGCCACAGGCGGGCCCAACCTCTTCTCATATTACGAACAGTGTTTTGATATCCTCATGGCCGATGAGGGCATCGATTGTATTTATTTAAACACCTACATCAGCAGCTACCTCACACCGGAGATCTACGATTGCACACTCTCCCATATGGGTGCCAACTTAAGAAAACCGGTTGCGTCATGGTCTTACGGACCATCATCCGAGGCGGTCAGGCAGCTTGGCGCCCTCACCGAGAGGCACGGCATTCCCTTCTACCCCACTACCCGCAAGGCGATAAGGGCCCTTGGCTATTTAGTGAACTATGCGAAATGGAAGAAGAAGTGACTACGAGTTCATGGCATTTATCCACTTATGCCCCTTGCCCTTTAGGTAACCAACCAGGTATTTAGTCTTGAATGGATTT
>JBEKLI010000359.1:0-2552 GCA_050010275.1 Desulfomonilia bacterium
GGCCTTATTATCGGATCATCCACTACGTTTTCTACCTTCTTGCCGAACATGTACACGTTCAGCTTCAGCTTCCTCAGACTCTCTTCATGCTCTCTCGCATTCATCAGTTTGCTCATACGATCCTCCGTGTGTTCTTTATCCTTGGATCATTCTTGGTTGTATGGGTTGCTGTAACGGTTGATTCCTCGATGTTCATTCATTCCCCCGGCCCTATGTTACAAAAAGGGTGCCATAGTGCTCTGATTGTTTGAAAACAACTGGAGATAGAAGTAAAAACAGTTAGATAGATGTATCGATCCTTAGCGATGTTACAGAGAAGATGAAGATTCAATACCGCAAAATGATGCAATGATGCATCGACAATGCATTGGCGCAATTATAACCATTTATAATTAATTGAGATTGATGTTTTTTCAGGGCATGATGCAATATTGCATAATCACCCAGGGATGTTTTCTGATATTTTTGCAAAATACCAAGGCACAAATAGGGGTTGTCGGGTAGATTCAGTCCCCCGATGCATAATTGCATTAAAAGGATTTTATCTTTTGCTGGCTGGGTAAAGAGTTGTCTGTGAACGGGGTGAGGGTCCATTCAAGGGCCCTGGCAGGGCTCATCGACTTCAAACGCCTGTTCCACTACAGCAAGCTGGAGAAGAATCTCAAGCCGTATCTCTCATAGACCTCAGGAATATTTCTTCAGTTTCCGGGTGAGCGATGTGGAATCCATACCAAGGTGGGGAGCAGCCTTGCGTGCACTGCCATACTTCTCTATTGCCTTGCTGATGATGGAGATCTCAATCTTGTCCACCTGTTCTTTCAGTGTAAGCCCGTTCTCAATGAAATCTTTGCCGGTTCTTTCAAAGATCTCCCTGGGAAGGTTGTTCGGCAGGATATAGTCACCATGGGTGATGACCACAAGTCGCTCTATTACATTGGCCACCTCGCGGACATTGCCCGGCCACGTATAGGTGATCAGATGATCCATGGCTTCTTTCGATAATACCTTCTTGGTGCCGTGTTTTTTGTTGTACCGGTTCAGGAAGAAGTGCACGAGGTATGGGATGTCGTCTCGCCGTTCACGCAAAGGAGGTATATAGATAGGAATAACATTCAGCCGGTAAAAAAGATCGGCTCTGAAAAGCTTTTTAGAAATGAGCTCCTTCAAGTCCTGATTGGAGGCGCAGATGAGCCTCACATCCACCTTGAGGGGTTTGGTGCCGCCGACACGCGTGATCTCGAAGTTCTGTAGGACGCGTAACAGCTTGGATTGAAGCAACATCGGCATGGATTCGACCTCATCAAGGAACAAGGTTCCTTTGTGCGCCACCTCAAAGAGCCCAGACTTCCCTTCCTTGCGCGCCCCGGTAAATGCCCCTCGATCATAGCCGAAGAGCTCGCTCTCCAGAAGGTTTTCAGGAATCGCCCCACAGTTGATCTTTACAAAGATTCCGCTCTCGGCCCGGTCGGACTTCTCATGGATCTCCTCTGCGATGCGGTCTTTTCCTACGCCGGTCTCTCCATAGATAAGCACGGTGGCATTCGTCCTGCAAACGCGGTCCAGGAGCTCCTGGATATGGAGCATGGGTTCCGAGACCATGATGATGTCATTCTCACGGGCCGAGGTCTGCTGCAACGACTTCAGGATGTCTCTATAGGCCGTTGTCATGCCCTTGGTGTACTCCAGCTGCTGCTGGAGCTCCACGAGCCCGGTCATGTCACGGACATTGGTGACGATCATTTTGATCTTGCCGTTCTCGTCAAAGATGGGGTTACCCGTAACAAGGATGCTCTTGCCGGATTTCAAGGTCTGGTGGATGGTAACAGGTTTTTTTTCTTCTTTGACCTTCAAGCTCACGCTCTCGTCAAAATATCCTTCTTGTACCAGATCATTCATATTTTTTCCTATGACTTCAGATGCCTTAATTCCAGTGATCTTCTCATAGGCAGAGTTGACCCTGATGGTGTTCGCTTCTCCGTCGGTTACATAGATGCCGTCATAGGAAGACTCAATGATGGCCTCGATCTCGTGGGTATATTCCTTAAGTTTGAATATATCGTTGGCGAGCTCCTCATAGGCCTCCAAGAGCTTAAAGATGCTCATTGCACCAATTATCCTGCCCTCTCGAACGATGGGCAGTCTATGGCTTACTATGAGTTTCCCATTATGCTGGGCAGGTACATTGAGCTGCGGTTCGCCTGTCTCGATGATCTTACGGTATTCTTTCCAGAGGTCTTTGTCGATGACGTGTATTTTTATCGCGCGGTTCGATATATCCTTGTGGAAATCAAGCAGTGATCTTGCAAAAGGATTGATAAATAATACATATCCCTCAGTATCTGCGGCGATGATTCCGAAGTTGGCGGAATTAAAGAGGGTCTCGCAGATGTTTTCTATGGGAACGGTTCGACCGGAAACGAGGATAGAGCTTTGTGGATTTGTTCTTGAGTTGTCATAAGAGATGATTCCCGGTTTTTTCTTCATACTATCTCTAGACTGTTTAAGATGATGATATTTTTGTCAATCCTTTTCTATTAAGGTAATAGTTTCCA
>JBEKLI010000360.1:0-2524 GCA_050010275.1 Desulfomonilia bacterium
GGATGAAAAGGCCTCGGGTGGGCCGGATTGCTTTGTACAAAAGTTTGACACTAATGGGGGTTTGGTTTGGGTACGGCAGTTCGGTACGGCTGCGGATGACTACGGCAAATCCATTACCATCAACGGAGGGAGTGTTTACATCACAGGGATAACATACGCCCGGGCGGGAGATGCGATTGACTGGATCCATGAGCTCTGTTCCCACATGAAGGTACCGCCGCTTTCATTCATTGGGATCCGTCAGGAGCACTTCTCGGGAATCGTTGCCAAGGCCCGACACGCAAGCAGCATGAAAGGCAACCCCATCGTGCTTACGGATGAGGAGCTTATGGCAATATTGGAAAAGGCGAGTTGAACGGTTATAAGAATACGCACCCAAGACAGGATTCCAGGTGCCGGGTTAAGGAAGACTATTCCTCGACCTGGAGCCTGCCTGGTTACTGAAAAAGAACACCTTAACCTGAAGGCCTAAAAGCAATTCAATAGTCTAAAAAAGCTACTTCTCAGACTCATCGGCAACAAGCTGATCGGCATTCCGGATAAGCCTGGCAAGCGAATCGATTTTCTCCTCCAGTCTGTCGATTGTAACCTGCTGCTTGTATATCACGTCATTGAGTTTCTGAATCGTGTCTTCATGATAGGCCACCATGGTTTCCAGTGCAGTAAATCTCTTATCACTCATACATCCCCCAATAGTGCCCTCTCAGTCTCTTTCTCTGCCGTTTAGTTAACAATATATGCGGCTCGCTCAAGGAATCAACCTTTCGGATAGAAAAATGATCAGATAATCCTATCGGGCTTTATCAGGGGCCCCGAGTTCTGAATATCCGCCCGGCCTTTTCCTGATGCTGTGGATAGTATGGGCATGGGCCACCTTCTCACCCGATTCATTGAAAATATCCGCCTCCAGAACGGCGGAATTACCGCCCCTTGAAAGTATTCTGCCTTCCGCACGCAATAACCCTTTCGCAGCAGGCTTCAGATAGCTTACGTCAAGGTGCTGGGTCATGGCATACTCATCCCGATGAAGCGCCACGGTAAGAGATATCCCGCAGGCGGAATCGGCAAGGGAGGCAATGGCACCGCCATGGGTGTTCCCGTATAGGTTGGTATGTTGGTCCTGGCAGTGCATTGTCATGATACATCCGTGCCGGGTGAACCCTATCACCTGCATCTGTACAAGGCGATAGTAGGGAGAGCTGTTGACAAGCTCGCCGACTTTTTCCATGAAATCGGCTCGTCCCTCGGGTGTATCAATATCCTCATTCATCTCCCTCTTCAATAAAGTCTCCATTCATACGTAGATAACCATGTGCGTAAACTTGGCAAGCTTTGACGTGCAACGGGTATACCTTGCATCAAAGCATAGTTCGATACCTTAATGGCAGGTATCTTTTCGGGGTCCTTTTAAAATCAAGAACCCTTCGGGGTAAGCACGATACCGGCATAACGGCTCAAGGAGGAAACGCCTTCTATGCCGCAGTTCTTTTCAGATGAGAAAGGTCAGACGACCACTACCGAATTTTCACTATTGCCGTAAGGACTTTTTACGTATTTGTCTGCGCAGTCGTCATTCTCCCAGCTAGAGCCGTTGAGCAGGTAGCGGTATTGATATTCTCTGCCCTTCTCGAGGTTGATGCTCAGATTGAACGAACCGTCCTTTTGGAGTTTCATAGGGTGCGAGTTGGCATCCCAACCATTAAATTCCCCCACAATATAGACAGAGCCGGCCGATCCGGCAATGTCTTTGGGGAGAGTAAAGGTAACCTTGCACACCGATTTGGTTTTCAAATACTGTTTCTTAATACTCATCCTCTCCTCCTTGCTCCCTAGCCTATGCAGATATGGCTTATCATGTATTAATATCAATTTGTCAGGTCAAGTCAATATTTATGACAAATCTCATCTCAATTGGATATGAGGTTAAAAAACCATGTGCTTGAATAAAGACCCTACGGGGTTTTGATCCTGCGCATCACCATTACGGCAATGCTGCGTTCCTTCAGCCTGTATCGCGGCCCATTAATGCGAGGTGTTTTACCCGGACCGGAGTAGTCTTTACCGTCAACAAGAGAAGTATCTACAACCCTGTTCCATGCATGTTCGGCGTCAGGCTTGGGGAGCTCGAACGTCAGAGGCTCCCAGTAGGCATTCATCATGATGTAAACATGCTCTCTCTCGATATCGGATTTAAGTTCAAGGGTGATGCTGTGGGAAAGGTCCCCAAAATCCGGCTTGCCGAGACGGACTCCATGCCAGGTTATGCTCACGTCTCTATCTGTATAGGGGGGTTTGGGGATATGCCTGAGATTGAAAACGGAATTTGAACGGGAAAACCTGATGAGTCCTTGCACAAACCTCAACAGCCCCTCATGCTCTTTCACCGCATCCCAGTCGAACCAGGATAATTCATTGTCCTGGCAGTATGCATTATTGTTCCCTCCCTGGGTCCGGCGCACCTCGTCCCCCATAAGAAGCATCGGTGTGCCGAGGGCAAGAAGGGTCACCGTCAGAAAGTTTTTCA
>JBEKLI010000361.1:0-4851 GCA_050010275.1 Desulfomonilia bacterium
AAGCCGGCAAGGAAGGTAACCAGGCCCACTGCACGGGAGCGCATAGCATCCATAAAGTCTTTGCCCATCAGGAAAGAGGCCTGCGAGCAGGGTGTTTACGAAGTCACCCTCGGCGCCACAAAGGCTGGGGGCGGCACGCGTGGACGCACCCTTACCATAGGCGGAGATACTGCCATGCCCTTCCTTCACTTCGAAGGAGCCATGAAAAACCGGCCCCTGGTGGCCCTTGAGGTCTTTGACAGGGTCAGCCCGAAGTATCCTGAGGTATTGCGCGCCGAGTGGGGAGAGCTCCTGCATGACCCTGCGGAAATGGCAAAGGTGTGTGTGGAAAAATACGGCGCCGACCTCATCAGCGTAAGGCTTGAAGGGACGCATCCTGAGAAAGGGAATAGTTCCCCTGAAGAGGCACTGGCACTGGTAAAGTCGGTTCTTGCAGCAGTCGATGTCCCGCTGATCATCACCGGCCACAGCCATTTTGACAAGATCAACGAGGTGATGAAGGAGGTTGCCAGGGGGTGCGCCGGTGAGAATCTCCTCCTGAGCTGGGTGGAGCAGGAGAATTACCGCACCATAGCCGGAGCGGCCCTGGCCTATGGGCATACGATCGTGGCTCAAAGTCCTATAGATGTGAATATTGCCAAGCAACTGAATATCCTGCTTACCAACATGAATATCCCTCAGGAAAGGATCGTCATTGATCCGGTCACGAGTGCCGTCGGTTACGGCATCGAATATACCTACTCCATCATGGAACGGATCCGCCTGACCGGCCTCTCGGGCGACAGGATGCTCTGTGCGCCCATGATCGTTTCCCCGGGGCAGGAGTGTGCGAAGATCAAGGAGCTGCGCGCCGGGGAATCAGACTTCCCGGCCTGGGGGGATCTTAAGGCCCGTGCCGCACTCTGGGAGCTCTCAACCGCAACCTCGCTCCTTTTTGCCGGGGCCTCGATTGTGATCATGTATCATCCCCAAGCGGCCATGGCACTGAAAAAGACCATTACTTCTCTGATGGATGGGAGATAGTCATCATGGCGCTGAGCGGACTCCAGATACAGAAACTCCTGCCGCAGACCAACTGCAAGGAATGCGGGTCCAACACCTGCCTGGCCTTTGCCATGAAGCTCGCAGCGAAAAAGGCCGACATCTCCGAATGCCCGTATGCATCCGAGGAGGCTAAGCAGGTCCTGGGGATTGCCAACGAGCCACCCGTCAAGTCGGTTATGCTCGGGCCGGACAAGGGGCTGATCGCCGGAGGAGAGACCGTCCTGTACCGGCATGACAAGACTTTCCTGAACCCGACCATCATTGCCATCAATATCAATGACACCGATGATAAAGCCAAGATTGACCACACCCTTGCATCCATAAGGGATTATGTACTCGAGCGCGTAGGCGAGACGCTCATGGTCGACATGGTTGCTATCACCCAGCTTTCCCCTCATACGAAATCTTTTGTGGAGCTCGCGGGAAAAGCCTGGGAGATCACCGGCAGGCCCCTGATCCTGCGGGGCAAGAGCGCTGATGCGATTCGGGAAGCGGCATCGTTTGTCGAGGGTTCGCACAGCATACTCTGTGCCCCGGATGCCGAGACAGCCTCCATGCTCATTCCTTTTGCCAAAGAACATGAGCATGCATTGACGCTCACTGCACCGGACATGGATTCTTTGATCGAGCTGGTATCAAGACACCGTGAAAACGGTTTTCACAACATCCTGCTCCAACTGGAAACCCATTCCCTTTCAGAACAGTTGCAGACCAATACGATAGCCAGACGCTCAGCCATAAAGGACAATTTCAAGCCCCTGGGATATCCCTTTGTACATTTCATCGATACCGGCAACCTCATGGACGACACTGCTGCTGCCATCACGGAGATCACCAAATACGGGAGCATCTGCATACTGCCCGGGTTCGATGCCTCACAGCTCGCAACACTTCTGACACTCCGGCTCAACATCTATACCGATCCGCAAAAGCCCATCCAGGTTGAGCCAAAGGTGTATGCCATCGGCGAACCAAACCCGGATTCGCCTGTTTTTGTCACCACGAATTTCTCGCTCACCTACTTCATTGTCTCAGGTGAAATCGAGAACAGCGGCATCAGTGCCTGGCTGGTCGTGCCGGAATGTGAGGGCATGAGCGTGCTGACCGCTTGGGCTGCAGGCAAATTTTCCGCCGGCACAATATCCAAATTCATCAAGGAGATCAACCTGGAAGCACAGATCAACACGCGCCGGATCGTCATACCGGGCTATGTCTCACAGATCAGCGGGGAGCTGGAAGACAGCCTTCCTGGCTGGCGCGTGATGGTTGGTCCTGAAGAGGCATCGGATCTGGAAGGCTTCATCAAGGGCTATATTGCGGTTTAAATATATCGTCTACCCTTGCTTCTGAATTTGTTATGGCCTTGGAAGGTACTTTGTGCACTGATGAAAGAATCCATGTGGTGACACATAACCTCCAGTCCGGATCAACCAGATATAACCTTAAGAAATATTCAATATGGACAAAGCGAAGGTCCTGGCAAAGTGGATTATTCTAGTATAATATGATATCAATATATCAGTGTCATGACATCTCACCTGTGATTCCCTCCAAGACACCAAAGCAAAACGAGAGTAATTCATGCACTCAATATTTGGATATACTGCAAGACGAAGTATATTAGCAGTATATTATTGTTAGGGCATACAATTCGAAAGGAGAAAGAGCATGAGAATTCGAAATATCAATGGCACCAGTCAGAACACATGTAAGTGCGGAAGTTGGCTTAATCACTGGAAGAAGTTCTCCAATCAGTCAGTCCCAAGTTATTGCCCGGCGAAGAACTGCATTGAAAAGGAGTTGGTCGGCGCCCATGTCCAGAAGGACAGCTCCAATGACAACAGTTGGTACATTTACCCACTCTGTAAGACACACAACGCGGCCACTAAACAATCACTTGAGGTAAGCGACACCTACGAACTGGTGTCCGCAAATGTCAGCCAAACCTGCGGGTGAAATATCACCTTCAGGTTCGATGGCCCTAACAATGCCATCGAGAGGACACTCGGAAAAGTCGCAGCTCTCTTCATTAGTCATGGCTCGCGCCTCTCATGGCCAGCGTTAGATTTCAAAACTATGGACATGTTTTTGATATGATTAAAACTCTGCAATTAATAAATTTTAGATGTTTCTCAGAACATGAGATTGAGTTTGAGAAGGTTTCTGTCGTAGTAGGAGAAAATAATGCTGGTAAAACAACTGTATCTGAAGCACTGCGACTTGTTTCAATTGTCTCGGAACGCTATAAGTATCTAAATTATAGAACTTCACCCAGATGGCTTAACCTTCCTTCGCGATATTACGGCTGTATACCTTCATTAAAGGGCTTACAGATAAACTTTGATACAATCTTTAATGGGTATGGCGATCCACCGGCTGAGATTATTGCTTTATTTAGTAATGGTGAAAAAATTCATATTTATCTTGGTGCTGAAGAAAGGATATTTTCAATTATTGAGGACTCCAATGGAAATATTATCAAATCAAAAGCTCAAGCATTAAAACTCAAAATTCCTCAAGTCAGTATAATGCCACAGGTTGCTCCTCTAGCTAAAGTTGAAAAGGTACTTAACTCCGACTATGTGCAGGGAGCTATGTCGTCAAGTATGGCTTCTCAACACTTTCGCAACCAATTATACTATAATCGCTCTTTATCACGTAATTTCAAACGAATAGTTGAAGAGACATGGTCGGGTTTGCAAGTAAAAGATCTAATTATGCATGGGGCAACAGGAGAGGAGGTTTTATCTCTTAATATAAGAGATCGTGACTTTGTTGCTGAAGTTGGAGTTATGGGTCATGGTTTGCAGATTTGGATGCAGACAATATGGTTTCTTGTAAGAGCAAAGAAGTCTTCAACTGCAATTCTCGATGAGCCTGATGTTTATATGCATGCAGATCTTCAGCGAAAATTAATAAGAATACTACGAGATAAATTCCCCCAAGTTATTCTCACAACTCATTCTACAGAAATAATGGCTGAAGTTGAACCTTCAGAAATCATTCTAATTGATCGAAATCGAAAAAAATCAACACGTGTTAATTCCCTTCCTGGTGTTCAGCAAGTTGTTGAAGGATTTGGTAGTATCCATAATATATTATTGACTCGTTTATGGAGTTCTAAAAGATTCTTACTTGTTGAGGGGAAAGATGTTCGGCTATTAAAGCATTTGCAGAATGCATTGTTTCCAAAATCAGAATACCCGCTAGATACCATACCAAACATGTCAATTGGGGGTTGGGGCGGATGGAACTATGCTGTTGGATCTACGCTTTTCTTAAAGAACGCAGCAGGAGAAAATATCAGAGTTATTTGTATTTTGGATTCCGACTATCATACTCCTGACCAAATTAATGAAAGGTTAGAGGAAGCAGACAAAAAGGGAGTCCACCTACATATTTGGAACAAGAAGGAGATTGAAAATTATTTGTTAGTTCCAAATGCAATTCATAGATGTATCTGTAATGGGATGTCATCATCAATTGAAGAACCCTCTCTTGATTTGATTAAGGATAAAATTAATAAGATTGCTTCTGATTTTTATAATGTAGCTTTTGATGGTTTGGCACATGAATTTCTCACTCAGAATAGACCTCTCGGAATTTCAGGAGCTAACAGCAAAACTAGAGATTATATGACAAAACGGATTGAAAGAATGGGGCTTTCTTCCATCGTTTCTGGAAAATCTATTATTTCAAAATTATCTTCTTGGTCCCAAGATAAATGGGGCACTCCTCTAAGCAGTATTTCTCTTGCTCGGTCATTAAACCCCCAAGAGATTTCAGAGGAAATATGTAAGATATTAA
>JBEKLI010000362.1:0-2514 GCA_050010275.1 Desulfomonilia bacterium
TGTCATTTCGACCGAAGGGAGAAATCTTGATGAGCACTATTTTGAGCATTCCAAGATTCCTCACATCCGTTCGTAATGGCATGATTCCAGACTGCAACACAGCCTTTCCAGGGGGCTTCAGCAAACAGGAATTATATCTGTCGTCCTCGCGAAAGCGGGGACCCAGGAATTTTTATATCCCCTGGATTCCCGCTTCCGCGGGAAGGACATATTCATGGCTTTTCACCCCGAGTTATACTGCGCGCTTCAGGGGAGCATCATTATGAGCACGGCCCTGCCACCTCTTCTCCAGGTAGCACTTTCCAAGATCACCACACCAGCCTACGTAGTGGACATGGCTCTACTCAAGAAGAACATGGCTATGGCAGCGCATATCCGAGTCGAGGCCGGATGCCGTATCCTCCTGGCAACAAAGGCGTTTGCTCTGCCTGCCGTGTTCCCGCTGATGCGCGAGTCGCTCGACGGCACAACGGCCAGCGGCCTATTTGAAGCGCGTCTCGGCAGAGAAGAATTTGGCAAGGAAGTGCATGTCTATGCGCCGGCCTATACAGAAAACAGTCTTCACGATCTGTTAAAGATCAGCGATCACTTCTATTTCAATTCCCATGATCAGATCCGACGCTTTCTCCCCATGGTGAGGGCCGCAGGAGCGGACAAGAAGGTCGGTATCCGCATCAACCCCGGTTATTCAAAGGCAACTCTGGGCGGTCATCTCTACGATCCCTGTTCGCCGCGTTCCCGCTTCGGCGTCGTCCGTGCCGAGCTTGATAAGCTTCCCTGGGACAAGATCGATATCCTCCATGCCCATGTCCTGTGCGAGTCTCTTCATGACGGATCGGTGGGTCTCATCAGCCATATTGCCAAGGAATTTGCTCCATACATCAGGCGTGTCAAGGCGGTCAATTTCGGGGGCGGGCACTTCATCAATAAACAAGGCTATGATGTGGAGGCCCTTATCAATGCCATCAGGGATTTCCGCACTGCTTTTCCTGTCGAGGTCATCCTGGAACCCGGGAGCGGACTGGTGGTCGACGCCGGTTATCTGGTGTCAACGGTGCTCGATATCGTCCATAACGAAAATGCGATCGCCATCATGGATGCCTCGGCCTCGTGCCACATGCCCGATGTCCTGGAGGTACCCTACACGCCGCCGCTCTACGGTGCTGCCTCTCCGGGCGTTCATCCCCACACCTACATCCTTTCCGGCAACACCTGCATGGCAGGCGACATCATCGGCGAATATTCCTTTGAGGAGCCCTTGAAGATTGGAGATAAGCTTGTCTTCGGCGATATGCTCCAGTACAGTTTCGTGAAGAACAATACCTTCAACGGCACACCCCTGCCCGATCTCGCAGAGCTGCACGAAGACGGACGCTATGAGGTCGTGCGCAGGTTCGGGTATGATGACTTTAAGGGCCGTCTATGTAGGAGCGGCTTTAGCCGCGATTCCTTATGATCGCGCCTGAAGGCGCTCCTCCTTACATGAATTCAATAGCACATCCTTGACAATCTTGTCCTTACAATGCCATAGATTTTTTTAGGAGGTTTCCATGCCGATCGATAAAGAACTGCTCTACATCCTCGTCTGCCCCAAGTGCAAAGGCGAGCTTGTCCTTGAAAAAGACGAAAGCGGGCTTGTCTGCAATACGTGCTCTCTGAAATACCGCATAGAGGACGAGATCCCCATCATGCTCATCGACGAGGCCATACCCCTGGACAAATAAGTATGGACAAAGAGACAAGGGCGGCCGAGGCACTCAGTTCGTTTCAAGGGGCCCGGGCCGCCGTCATCCTCGGCACAGGGCTCGGCATCATGGAGAGGGAGATCAATATCCATGAAGCAATACCCTACTCAAAGATTCCGGGCTTTCCGGAATCCACCGTGACAAGCCATTCCAGCAGGCTGCTCAGAGGGACCCTGGACGGGAAGGATGTGGTGGTCATGAGCGGACGCTTCCACCTCTACGAGGGGTATACCGCCGAAGAGGTGACTCTGCCTATCCGGGTATTCAAACTCCTGGGCATCAAAACGCTGTTCATCTCGAATGCTGCCGGAGGCCTTAGGAAGGCCCTGTTGCCGGGCAGCGCCATGCTCATCACCGACCATATCAACCTGACCGGGTGCAACCCCCTGGTGGGCCCAAACAAGGACCATCTCGGCCCGCGCTTCCCCGATATGACGCAGCCCTATAACCGGCGTTTGAACAACCTTGCCAGGAAACATGCCAAGGAGAGGTCCATCCGGCTGCACGAGGGCGTATATGTCCAGCTCATGGGCCCTTCCATGGAGACCGCTGCCGAGACCTGGATGCTCCAGAGGATAGGTGCTGATGCCGTTGGCATGTCCACGGTCATGGAGGTGATCGAAGGCGTGCACTGCGGCATGGAGGTCCTCGCCGTCTCGGCCATCACCAACAACAACGACCCGGACAGTTACCTTCCCGTGCCCATCGAGACCGTCATCGCCATGGCCGAAAAGGCCGGGCCCATCATAGCGGAGATCTTCAAAGGCGT
>JBEKLI010000363.1:0-2902 GCA_050010275.1 Desulfomonilia bacterium
TATGGCACAAAATCTCCACTCTTATTATTGCCCCGGCAAATAAATACATCAACATATGTATGCCACTTTTATCTCAAATTGTTGCCAGTGTTCCATTTTAAATTGACTACTGGTCATATATGGTTTATGGTCATTATAGACTATTAGTCATTGCATGAGGTTCTTGTGCGGGAAAAGATCAATGGAAGGAATTCAAGTGCATCATATCCGGTTGGAAATAAACCAACCAGGCGCGAGCGGCGTAGTGCAGAAACTCAGGAGCGGCTTATGCACTCTGCACTGAAGCTTTTTGCCCGGCGAGGGTATACGGCTACTACTATCGAAGATATCACTAATGCCGCAGACATCGGCAAAGGAACCTTTTTTAACTACTTCCCCAGCAAAGAGCATATCTTTGCAGCTCAGGCCCAGAGACAGGCGGAGAAGACACTGAAGAGCATTGAGAATATGAGACATTCTAAAGAATCTATGAAGCAACTTGTCCGCAAACTGATAATGTCGTACGTGGATGAAGACAATATCAGCCCGACGATGTACCGGAATATTCTGGTTGCAATTTGTTCGAATGATTCCGTGCGCACCCTGATGGCAGAAGGAATCGAGCGGGCCCGTAAGACCCTGGCAGAGCTCATGCTGCTTGGCCAGAAGCGCGGCGAGATTCGGGACGACCTCACGCCCGTGGAAGCGGCAGTTGAGTTCCAACGTACGTTTTCGGGAACCATGCTCCTCTGGGCCTTTGCCCCTTCGGAAAGACCCTGGTCAGCGTGCAAGAAGGAAATCGTGCGCGCGGTGTGGTTGAATATCAAAGCCCCGAACAGGGATCACAAAGAATAATGGCCGGTAAAGAGATGTACAGCCGGAATGAATTACCCATGGCTCGGTTCTATTCCCATACTGCGCGGCTGATCAAGGCTTTGGGTGGAGGGTGGGAGTGAAAAGTGTCATGAGTCTCGAAAGGAAAATGGGTTCATGAAAGAAAACCGGCCGAGTATAACTGCACAGCACGTTGCGATGCGACGCGCGGCACACCAGCTCCTGGATGATCCGAAGGTTTTCGATGATCCTGTTGCGATTCTCATCATCGGCAGAGAGAGTGCTTCAGCATTACAAGCCGATCCAGGTAAATTCGAGGCCGGGCTGCTGTCGTCTTACCTGCGGGCTTTCATGGCTGCACGCAGCAGATATGCCGAGGACGAGCTCGCCCTGGGCGTTCACCGCGGCGTACGTCAATACGTCATTCTGGGCGCCGGGCTCGACACATTCGCCTATCGGAACCCGTATCCGGAAGGCGTGCTGCACGTGTTCGAGGTCGACCACCCTTCGACGCAGGCTTGGAAGCGGGCGCGCCTGGAGGAGACCGGCATCACACTCCCGAATGATCTCACGTTCGTACCGGTTGACTTTGAAACGCAGACGATCGAAGAGGGGCTTAAAGGGGCTGGCTACGATCATGGCAAATGCACGTTCTTTTCATGGCTCGGCGTAACGCCTTACCTGATGGCCGAGGCGGTGATGGCGACTTTGCGTTTCATCGCGTCGGCGCCACTGGGAAGCGGGGTCGTCTTCGACTACGCAATCTCTCCATCGCTGATGACCCCTGTCCAGCGGTCGGTGTTCGACAGGCTTGCACAGCGGGTAGCGTCGGCCGGAGAGCCGTGGCAGGCATTCTTCGACCCGTTGCAACTGATGGAGGATCTGCAAGCCATGGGCTTCGGATATGGAGAAGACAAGGGGCAGGAAGAGATCAATGAAACGTATTTC
This sequence comes from Desulfomonilia bacterium, assembly GCA_050010275.1. Lineage (GTDB taxonomy): Bacteria > Desulfobacterota > Desulfomonilia > UBA1062 > UBA1062 > MWEI01. The sequence continues at coordinate 1,762 of JBEKLI010000363.1, forward strand.
AAAGACCGCAAAGACGGGCTCCGGGTCGGGAGCTTGTCGCACGTGATGATCGCCCGGGTCTGAGATGCGGGCCAAGCCTGCAGAAAAAAGCATTCAGCTTAAGGAGGCTGCCGGGATACAAATCACCTCCGGGAGCCAAGACATTCCGGGTCCAGGCCCTCGATGGCCGCAAGGGCAACCCGGATGGCATCCGACTCGGCCTTGTCCTTGACGGAGAGGTCCACCGCCTCGCCCGTTGTGCGGTCATCGATGACCGCGCACACACACCCGGCGGCAAATCCGTATACACCCGCCATCTTGAAGAGTGTCCCGCATTCCATCTCATAGTTCAAGATGTTCAGGTGAGCGTACTCCTCGGTGATGCCTTGCAGGCGCCGCAGCAGGTGAGTGTTGGCCGATGTGAGCGTGCGCCCCTGGCCCTCGAAAAAGGTGTCAACCGATGCGGTAATGCCCAGGTGCCAGTCCACGCCGAGTTCCCTGGCCGCCTTCACCAGGGCCTCTTGGATGGAGCCCGTGGTGCCCACGCGGATGATGAGCCTGATGCCCACCTGGTAGAGCTCGTTTACCACAATGCTCATAGAAGGTGCACCCATGCCGGAGGTAGCCAGCAAAAGCGGCATCCCTTGTTCCGTTGAGGCGAAAAAACTCACCAGCCCCCGCTTCTCGGAGAGAAGCCTAACCTGCTTGATCCCTGGAAAACCTCCTGCAATCTTTCTGATGCGGTCCGGGTCACCGCAGAGCAGGACGCACAGGGGCGGGTCTGCCCCGAGGTCCGATTGAGAGAAACCGATGTGATACTTCGGGGCATCAGCCATATCATCACCCCCTTGTCGGTGAGAATTCCTTCGCCTCATGAGTTTCCGCTATCGCCCCCTGATCGCGCCTTGATTCGAGAGGCTATTCCACATTATTCAAGCAAGGCTATTGAACGTTCAATGAGCCGGTCCATGTCGTTACTCCCGCCCTTGCCCACCTTGATGAGAAATGCGCCGATGCTCAAGCCAGCCCTTATCCTGAAGAGGTTTACCCTGTGAAGGAATTCATCCCGATCAGGGACGGATGCCTCCTCAAGATAATGCGATATGAAATCTTCTCTGCGATAGGCATCGAGCACCTGTGGATACAACCTGAGTTGATTCTC